>CAISKH010000503.1 GCA_903885865.1 uncultured Mucilaginibacter sp. | reverse complement strand
GGTTACCATATTGCGGGTATACTGAATATGCCCCGGGGTATCGGCTATAATGAATTTACGCTTATCGGTTTGGAAATATTTGTAGGCCACGTCAATGGTTATGCCCTGCTCACGCTCGGCTTTAAGCCCGTCCGTTAGTATAGCCAGGTCAATGCTGCCATCGTCATTTTTGCGGTTCGATGAATGCAGGGCCTCCAGTTGGTCGGCTAAAATAGAGCCGCTATCATACAGCAAACGCCCTATGAGGGTACTTTTACCATCATCAACACTGCCTGCTGTTATAAATTTTAGTATATCCATTTGCCCCTCTAAATCTCCCCTAAAGGGGAGACTTTAAATTAGTTTTTAATTATATATTTATACTCCATTGTTCCCCCTTCAGGGGGCTAGGGGGTTAAAAATACCCGCCTTTTTTCCTGTCTTCCATGGCGGCTTCCGATACCTTATCGTCCATCCTTGCGCCGCGCTCGCTTATTTTGGAAGCACTAATCTCATCAATAATATCGTCTATCTCGTAAGCGTATGATTCGATCGCGGCGGTACAGGTCATATCACCAACGGTGCGGAACCGTACGTTACGGCGTTCAATAATATCTTCGTCATCCATATTTAAAAATGGGGTAGCCGCCATCAACTGGCCGTTACGTACAATAGTTTCCCGCTCATGCGCGAAATAAATGGTAGGCAGGTCAATTTTTTCCCTGCGGATATAGTTCCATACATCCAGTTCTGTCCAGTTACTTATAGGGAACACGCGCACGTTTTCGCCTTTATGTATTTTGCCGTTATAGATGTTCCAGAGCTCGGGACGCTGGCGTTTAGGGTCCCATTGTCCAAATTCGTCACGAACAGAGAAAATACGTTCCTTGGCACGGGCCTTTTCTTCGTCGCGCCGTGCGCCGCCAATACAGGCGTCGAATTTATGGCGGGCAATGGTATCCAGTAAGGTAACGGTTTGCAGGGCATTCCGACTTGCGTTTTTGCCTTTCTGCTCCACTACTTTGCCTTCGTCAATAGATTGCTGAACGCTGCCGATGATCAATTTTTCGCCTAAGCGCTTAACCATGGCATCGCGGTATTCAATAGTTTCAATAAAATTATGGCCGGTATCAATATGCACCAGCGGGAAAGGAAACTTGCCCGGCCGGAAAGCCTTCTCGGCCAAACGTACCAGGGTTATTGAATCTTTTCCACCCGAAAATAAAAGCGCGGGGCGCTCAAACTGGCCGGCCACCTCACGCAAAATATGTATCGCTTCTGCCTCAAGTTCGTCTAAGTAATCCAGTTTATTGTGTTTGCTCATTGTTTATCAATTATCAGATCATGCAGGCCGCATTCTTTTTTCGACTGGTCTTCCCACCACCAGCGCCCGGCACGAAAATCTTCACCCTCTCTTATCGCCCTTGTGCATGGCTGGCACCCTATACTCGGGAATCCTTTATCATGCAGGGTATTATAAGGTATATTATATTTTTTAATGTATGCTTTTACGTCGTCCAAGGTCCAGCTAAAAATAGGGTGGAACTTTATTAACTGATGCTGCTCGTCCCATTCCACATTTTCCATATCCTGCCTGTTCACCGATTGCTCGGCACGGATGCCGGTTATCCAGCATTTATTACCGGCCAAAGCACGATTTAAAGGCTCAACTTTGCGTATGCCACAGCATTCCTTACGGTTGTCAACCGACTCATAAAAGCTGTTGGGCCCTTTGGCATTCACCATTTGCTCAAGCGCTTCGTGCTGCGGATAATAAGCATGAATGGGTTTGCCATACATCTCCATTGTACGGTTCCAAACATAGTAAGTTTCCGGAAATAACCGGCCGGTTTCTAATGTAAAAACTTTAATGGGCAGGTTGTTGGCAAATATCGTGTGGGTAATTGCCTGGTCCTCCCAGCCGAAACTGGTTGAAAACACAATTTCACCCGGAAAATACCCGGCTAACTTAGCCAAAGCATCAACGGGGTCAAGTCCTGCTGTTAGCTGCTTTATATTTTCTGTAGATGAGTTCATTAAATTACTTTCGTTATAAAGGCTATTATACTTTTTAAGCTTATCAGTATTACAATTACCGCTACCGATACCATAATAGCTTTGGTTGATATTTTGTTCGATATTTTAGCCGCTATAGGTGATGCGAGCGCGCTCCCTAAAACCAAACCAGCAACAGCTTCCCAGTGCGCGCTGTTTATCATGGTAATAAAGGTTAATGAGCTCATTAAAGCGATAAAAAACCTCGACAACTTTACCGTACCTAATGAAAAACGCGCGTTACGGCCACTGGCAATTAAAGTTGATAAAACTATTGAACCCCAGCCGCCGCCGCCAACGGCGTCTATAAAGCCGCCGCCAAAACCCAATAGGGGTATTCTTTTTATTTTTCCCTTAGTTCTTTTTCGGTTTAAGTTTAGTGCTTTTGAAAAGATCACTACCCCCAAAATAAGTGTATACAAAGATACAACAGGTTTAGTATACTGGCTGTAATGCTCTAACGACGACAAAATATAGGCCCCCAAAACGGCGCCGATAATGCCTGGTATAAGGAGTAGTTTAAATAAGCGCCAGTTAATATTGCCCATACGGTAATGCATCCACCCGGCTATGCCATTGCTTAATATTTCCGACAGGTGCACACCCATGCTTGCTGAAGCAGGAGGTATACCCATTGCCAATGAAAATGTAGTAGAAGTAACGCCGTACGACATGCCAATAGCCCCATCTATCAAAGCAAATAAAAAGCCCGCGCCTAAAAAGTAATAAAAAACGGGTTGAATACTTTGTGTGTAAGTTCTAAATGCCGGTTCATTAAACCATAAACCCGTTATGCCTACACCCAGCGAAAAGATGATTGAAAGCCATATTAACCATTGAAAATTTCGCTGACGCACGGCCTTTGGTTCAACCAATACCGAAGTTACCTCGTTTAGTTTTTTAACCTTATAGGTAAAATCGCCGGCTAACGAGTTACGGAGATCGCTCATTTGCTGTAAAGAAATATCCAGCTCGGCAGGCAGGCTTTCGTTTAAAACTTCTTTTAACCGTTTGGCAATAGTTGGCGATTTGCCATTGGTAGATATGCCGATCTTCAAATCGCCCTTTTGAACAATCGAACCTAAATAGAAATCGCATAATTCAGGTTTATCGGCTACATTAATGAGCAGTTTACGCTGATGTGCCGCTTCCCTGATATAGTTATTCAGTTTAGCATTATTTGTAGCGGCTATAACCAGATCAGCATTGTTCAAATCGTCATCACTAAATGGTTTTTCGATGGTTTTTACCCCCGGGAATGTATTTGATAAATTATTAACTCCCTGAATAAAATCGTTGGCAATAACAGTTACCCTTGCATTCGGGCTGTTTTGCAAAATGGCTTCCAGTTTTTCAAAACCAACATTGCCGGCGCCAATCAGCACCGTATGCAAATCATTCAGCTTTAAAAAAACCGGGAATAATTGGTTGCCCCCGGCTTTTTCATCCTGAACTGTGGTCAGCTCTTTATTTCCGGGTAATTGCGTCATATATTTTACTTTCAATACTTATCACGACTGCAATACTTCTTCTCTTTTCGCTTTCACATCTTCTAAAAATGCGCTTGCAGCCGCTTTGTATGCTGTCGCGAAGCTTTCAGAAGGTTCGTTTTGGTTTATCTGCAATACCAGGTCGCTAAAACTGCCATCCAATTTAAATTCGTTTGTACTCACATATTGCGCATCAAACTCGCGGATAATTCCCGCCTGTGTGCTGCTGTTAACGCCCTTGTCTAACAATAAAGCCTTGGCAGTGCTTACAAATACATTGTATGAGTGATAGATAGCATCGGCCCAAGCCCCAGCGGTGTATGATTCATTCGCCCAGCCTAATTTTTCATCAGACTCATATAATAAGGTAGCAACCAGGTCAATTACAACACCGGCGCATTCACCAACGCCTATAGCTTGTTCGTAGGTTTCTGCATGGCCCCAATCAACAAAATCTTCATCAGTTAAAGTGGTTAGATCGGCCAATGGCTTTAGCATCTGGTAAAAGTAGTCTTTACCTTGCCTGTCATAATAATTATGAAAAACCTCATCCTCTATCGAATTGGTTTTATAGTCATCCAATACAGCCCTTAACACATGGGTAGCACGTTTTGCCGGGATCTTTATCACCCTGTCGCCTGCGCGGCCAATGCCATCGCCAACCGTGCCGCCGCCCAGCATTACCTGCATTGATGGTAATACTTTCGCACCCGCCTTTAACGAACTACCATGAAACCCAATATGCGCCATACTATGTTGCCCGCATGAGTTCATGCACCCGCTTATTTTTATTTTGATATCACGGTTATAGATCAGATCTTCATATTCCTTGTAGATCAGGTCTTCCAGCACACGCGCAAAGGTCATACTGTTTGATATACCAAGGTTGCAGGTATCTGTACCGGGGCAGGTAGTAACATCGGCTACGCTGTCGAAACCGGGGGCCGCCATATCTAATTCGGCCAAGCCGTTATATAATGCGGGTAATGCTTCTTTACGTACATATTTTAGCAATAAGCCCTGGTTTTGTGTTATACGTATTTCATCAGCCGTTAATGGGGTAAGTAAATCAACCAGTTTGCGGGCTTTGTCTGAAGGGATATCACCGGTTTCTACCTTAATATAAACCCCGTAAAAGCCTTGTTGCTTTTGTTCGAACACGTTGGTGGCGAGCCATTGCTCGTAACGAAACGGGTTACTTATCTCAACGTCAATATAATTTGTTTCTTTTGGTAAAACGGGTTGGGCAATAGTATCCCTGTTTATTTTGTAGGTTTTTACCTTATTGGCAATTCTTTCTATTTGGGTTAAACGCAGTACTTCATCTAATCCAATTTTTTGTATCAGGTATTTAAAACGTGCCTTATTACGGTTGTTGCGTTCACCATAACGGTCAAATACACGGATAACCGATTCGATATAAGGAATTAACTGGTCTTCAGGTAAAAACTCTTCAACAATATTTGCCAGTATGGGTTGAGCGCCTAAACCGCCGCCCAGCATTACTTTAAAACCACGCTCGCCCTTGCTGTTTAGTTTTGGTATTAAGCCAATATCATGTATAAAGGAGTAGGCGGTATCCTCATCACTTGACGAGAATGATATCTTGAACTTACGCGCCATATCCTGGCAAATGGGGTTACGCAGAAAATACTCAAAGGTAGCATGGGCATAGGGCGATACATCAAAAGGTTCTTTCGGGTCAATACCCGCGGCAGGGGAGGCAGTAACATTTCTTACTGTATTTCCGCAGGCTTCGCGCAGAGTAATATCATCCTTTTCCAGGTCGGCCCAAAGTTGTGGGGTGCGGTCAAGGCTAACGTAATGTATCTGTATATCCTGGCGGGTGGTTAAATGCAGGTTGTGGCTTGCGTATTCGTCTGATATATCGGCTATGCGTAAAAGCTGCTTAAAAGTTACTTTGCCAAAAGGGAGTTTAATGCGTACCATTTGCACGCCGGGCTGGCGCTGCCCGTAAACGCCCCTTGCCAAACGCAGGCTCCTGAATTTCTCGTCATGTATTTTTCCTTCACGAAAAGCCCTGATCTTTTTTTCGAGATCGATGATGTCTTTTTCAACAACGGGGTTTTCCAGCTCTGTTCTGAAGCTTTGCATAGTATTCTCTGTATTTTATTATTATAAAAAGCCCGTTTAACAGTTTAAAAAGGCATATTTTATGCCAAAGATATAGATAGTATATGGAATTGGTAGAATATTGTTGAAAAAACCTGCTTTTTAACAATAAAATGAGAAAAGTATTTTAAACGTTTATTAAGGTATTCTCGCGCGAAATAATATCTGCAATACTGGTTTCCGATAATATTTTTAGCGTCGCGTCGCGCACATCAATAAAAACATCACGTATGCCGCAGGTGGTTTCCTGGTGGCACTCATCGCATTTATGATAGAAATTTAAACTGGCGCAGGGCACCATAGCTATGGGGCCGTCTGTAATACGCATTATGCTAACCAGCATAATATCTTTTGGGTCCTTATTTAATGCGTAACCGCCGCCTGCGCCTTTTTTACTATATAAAAAGCCGGCATTACGCATATCTAACAGTATTTGTTCGAGGAACTTTTTGGGTATGCGTTCCTGTTCTGCGATCTTTGAAATTTGCATGGGAGGTTTGTCCGTATTTTTCCCAAGAATTACTAATGCCTTAATGGCATATTTAGTCTTTTTCGATAGCATTTTAATAAGTTTATAACTATCAAATATAAATAAAGAATTGTAAACCAATTAAAAATACCGATTAGCTATACTATTTTTACATTACCTGTCTATATGGCCCAAACTTTTGCCCGGGTTAACCTTATCGCGTACCAATTGCTTCAACTCTTTTATCTCGGGGAAGCGCCCTTGTTTTTTGCGGTCGAACAGCTCAACATCATTTAAGCGTACGATATAGCGCCCGGCAATTTCACTGGGCTGCAGGGTTATACTATGCAAATCATCTTCAAAAGTGGTTAAAAGTTCCTGCGCCATATAAGCCGCACGCAGCAGCCAGTGACATTTAGGGCAATATTCAATGGTGATAGTGGGTTTCATTAAGAGTTGAATTAAGAAACTGTTTCAGGAATAATAAATCGATCGCTGTCATGTATGGTTGATACAATCAATTCATCACCAACCGAGATAGTTCCCGGATCAATGGCAATGAGATTTTGACCAAACAATATCTTATTATTTTTTGTGCGATAGGACGCCAGGGTTTTTGTAGGCTCTTTACTGCTTGAGGCATTGCTTTGATCAATGGTGATTATATTGCAACGGGCACATAATTTCACGCCTTTAAAGGCAATGCCGTTAATTGTAAAACTATCCATCGTATCCTCCTGGTAGGGTGTGCCTCCGGTAAATACAATATTTGGCCTGAACCTGTTTATTGGTAAAACATTGCCTAAACGTTTATTCAGGTCGTCCAGTGAAGCCTGCCCGATAATGAGAAACGGATATGCATCTGAAAACGAGGTTATACTATTTTCCGGGGTGTATTGCTGGTCGGTGAAACGTTCGGTTTCATCGGGCATGTATACCAGGCGGCAAACCATTTTTAACGCGGCAGTAAACCATTCGTCCGCCTCATCGCCAACCGGTTGCGCCAAACAGGTATCATCCCAAATTGTAACTGGTATAAGTTCCTGTTTTAAAGGGTTTAATGGTATGTTAATTAAAGTTTTATTTCGGGTATTTACAATCGTCAGAAAATCATTTTCAATGCTTACACTCAGCAGGGCCATTTGCGCGTTTTCGCGTTGCGAAATAAACCGGTTATTGGTATCTATCAGCATCCACCGGCGGTCGTATTTAAAGCCACGGTCGGTAATTAATGCCCTATCCAGCTTTATTCCCCCTAATGATTTAACAGGATAAATATATAATTCGCTAATTTGAACCATTTTGGTAAAGTGTTATTGCAAAGTTATTATTTATCGGCGTTAAATTTTCGGTTTCAGCATTGAAAACAAACCTTTTTATAGTGATTATACTTCGGGAGACCTTTGAGAACTTGGCAGGCTTTTTTATGGGACAATCGTTTTCAATAATGTAATTTTTTTGTGTCTTTTAAGTTTCTGATATTAATGCTTCAGATTTAATTCAAAATTACTCCGTAGTTTCGAAACAAATATTGAATGAGTTTCTTATTTCAGTAAAAACTAATTATAAAAATGAAATTTAAAATAACCGCAATTTGCAGTCTTTTCTTGTTGCTTCTGGTCAGCAGCTTCACTCCAGTTAAAAAAACCAGTCGTGTATATGTATCCGATTATGAAAATGTATTAGGCACATCGCTTGAACTTAAGGTTATGGCTCTATCGCCCGCGCAGGCCACATTGGCCGAAAACGCGGCTATGGACGAGATTGACCGGATGAACAAAATATTAAGCGGTTATGACGCCTCAAGCGAATTTAACCGCTGGATGAACGGAGAAAAAAAAGCAACAAAAATATCGCCCGAGCTATTTGAAGTATTAAGCCTTTTTGATAAGTGGCGCGTTCAAAGTAACGGCGCGTTAGATGCCTCTGCGGAGATCGTAGTAAAACTATGGAAAGAGGCTGGTAAAAATAGCCGGCAGCCCACTGCTGCCGAATTAGCCAATGCCGTGGCCCAGGTAAAGCAACGTCATTGGACATTAAATGAAACCGATCATACTGTAACCCGTTTAGACGATGCCCCGTTAATGCTTAATTCATTTGTAAAAAGTTATATAATGAATAAGGCCTGCGATGTTGCGTTAACTAAAAACGGTATAACCGCCATAGTAATGAATATTGGCGGAGATATAGTAGTACGCGGCGCGCATACAGAGCAAATACTGGTAAGCGACCCTAAGGCTGATGCTGAAAATGATGCGCCAATTTCGCGGCTGATGGTTAATAACATGGCGGTGGCTACAAGTGGAAACTACCGCCGCGGTGAACTGGTAAATGGTGTATGGCACTCGCATATTGTTGACCCGCGTACCGGGTTACCCGCCGATAAAATGATAAGCGCTACTGTAGTTGCTGATAATGCCACGGATGCCGGCGCTTTAGCTACCGCGTTTAATGTGCTTGCCCCCGAAGAAAGTAAAGTATTGGCGGCTACTGTGCCCCATGCCGAATACTTGCTTATAACCAGCGATGGAAAACGTGTAGAAAGTAATGGCTGGAAAAAATTAGAGATTCCGTTAGCTAAAGCCAAAACCCCCGAAGCTATTAAAGCGTTACCTGCCGATAATACCTGGGACCCCAATTATGAACTGGCGATAAAACTGGAGCTGCGCGAGATAAATGATTTTAGGGCCCGAAGCCCTTATGTTGCAGTATGGGTGGTTGATGCGGCTAAAAAACCGATACGTAATATCGCGATATGGTACAGAAAACCTAAGTACCTGGATGAACTGGATACCTGGTATGATACCTACTACAATAAATATTACGACAGTGACCGGAGCATAACCTCAACTACCAGCGCCACCAGGCCCGCCGGAAAATACACGCTAAAATGGGATGGAAAAAATGGCAAAGGTGAATTGGTGAAGCTCGGAACTTATACCATCATGATAGAGGTTGCGCGCGAACACGGAAGCCACCAGTTAATGACTGAGGAAATGGATTTTACAAAGCCACAAAAGCCAATTACCATGCGCGGCAACGAAGAGGTAACATCAGTGGTGCTTGATTATATTAAAAAAGACTGATGGCTAATATCCCTTCGGGCACTCACCACCTGGTACGTGTAAGTAAAGTAAAACAACCACTGTGGAAGAAGCGTACGGCCTCGCTTTCGCGCTGGCTGCATATCTATCTTTCCATGGTTAGTTTTGTTATAGTGTTGTTTTTTGCGGTAACAGGCCTCACCCTTAACCATGCCGATTGGTTTGACGGCAAAGAAACTGTTAACAAATTCACCGGAACTGTCCCATTGAAATGGGTGAAAGTAAAAGATACCGCAGCCATTGCAAAACTTGAAATCGTAGAATTACTAAAACATAAACATCATATAAAAGGCGATGTAAGCGATTTTATTATTGATGATGGCCAATGCACCATATCGTTCAAAGGGCCGGGTTATAGCGCCGATGCTTTTATTGACCGCGATAACGGAACCTATAAGTTTAAGGAAAGCAGTTTGGGCCTCGTAGCCTTAATGAACGACCTGCATAAAGGCCGCGATACGGGCAAAAAGTGGTCGTATTTAATTGACATAGCCGCTATTTTCATGACCCTTCTATCCCTTACAGGCATTATCATGATCTGTTTTATGAAAAAGAAACGGGTGAACGGGTTTTTACTGCTGGGCGCGGGGGCATTAATTTGTTACCTTGTTTATTACTTTATGGTGCCATAATATTAATTCGTAATTTAATAAAGATTAGTAATTTTAGCGCCTACATTAACTAATCAAAAGTGAAGAACTTAAAGAAAAGGCTTAAACAGGGCGAAACCTTAAACGGATGCTGGCTGAACCTTGGAAGCACCATAACAGCCGAGATAGTGGGCCTTTCCGGCTATGATTGGGTATTGCTTGACCTGGAGCACGGCTCGGGGGCGGAAAGGGATATCTTAAATCAATTACAGGCACTTGAACATACCCCCGTCGGGGCCATAGTGAGGCTTGAGGGCCCGCAAAGCCAGCGTATCCTTCGTGTATTAGACATGGGGGCCGAAGGAGTTATGTGTCCGCACGTTGATAATGCCGAAATAGCACAAGCCGTAGCCAGTGGTTTAAAATATCCGCCCGAAGGTATACGGGGGGTAGCTAAAATGGTTCGTGCTACAAATTATGGCCAAAACTTCGCCGAATATTATAAAAATGCGAAAGACAATTTATTAGGAGTTGCGCAGATTGAGACCGTTGAGGCATTAAAACATGTAAACGAAATAGCCGCGATAGATGGTATTGATGTGCTTTTTATAGGGCCGAATGACCTTTCGATGGATATGGGCATACACGGGCAATATGATCACCCGCGTTTTAAAGAGGCTTTAAGCGCAGTTTTAGCTGCTGCCAAAAAGTTTGATAAGGTTGTAGGCATACTTATTTTTACTGTTGATGATTACCCGCTGTATCATGATATGGGCATGAGGTTTATTGCTTGCGGCGCTGATGCAACCTTTGTAGCCAATGGAGCGCATGATATGGCCGCTAAAATAAACGGTATGCGGGCCAATTCAAAAAACAAAACCTAACAGGCCATGACCTCGTTTTTTGCCGACCCCTTATTTATACTCGCTATTGGTGTTATTATAATTGTGGTTGGCATTATAGGGTTAAAACTGCACCCATTTTTGGCATTATTGCTAGGGGCGCTGGTTGTTGCTATGATGACGCCGGGTTCGGCAATTATGCAATTTGCTATAGCGAAGGGGGCAAGTACAAAAGCCGCGCATGAAATGGCATCCAAAAGTATTGGAGAACGGGTAGCTACCGAGTTTGGCAATACCTGTGCAAAAATAGGGATCATTATTGCTATGGCTTCCATCATCGGCCGTTGTTTGCTGGAAAGCGGGGGCGCCGAACGTATAATCAGGTCGGTACTAAAGGTCACTGGTATAAACAAAGCCCCGGCGGCATTTTTGGTAAGCAGCTTTTTTATAGGCATTCCCGTTTTTTTTGATACCGTTCTCTTCCTGATGATACCGCTCGCCAAGGCGATGAGCATGAAGATAAAGAAAAACTATCTTTTGTTTGTAATATGTATCATGGCGGGGGCATCAATGGCAAACTCGCTGGTTCCTCCTGCACCTGGTCCCTTATTTTTGGTTACCGAAATGCATGTACCAATGGGTATGATGATGATAGCCGGTATTTTACTGGGGCTGGTAAATATTTCGGTGGCCTATGTTTATGCAGCGTGGGCCAATAAAAAATGGCCGGTTGAAATAAGGGATTCCCCAGATGCCCGCCTGGCAGATATAAAATCAGCATCCGAACAGGAAAACGCTCAGCTCCCCGGTTTGGTTTTTTCTTTAATGCCTATATTAATACCGTTTGTATTTATATGCATCAACACTATTGTTACCTCCGCAGCCGGGACACAAATACACACGCCCTATACCATCATCAATAAATTATTAAGCGCGGCTGTTTTTATTGGCGATAAGAATATAGCCCTGGTTACAGGCGGCCTCGTTGCCTTATTACTATTGGTAGTACATAAGCGGACAACCAAACAGGAAATGAATGCCTCGTTAAGCGCGGCGATAATGAGTGGCGGCAGCATCATTCTTATTATAGCGGCGGGCGGCGCTTTTGGCGGCATGCTGCAACAAAGCGGTATCAGCGCGCGGATAGCCGAATTGACGAAGAATTACCAGATTGCTTTAATTCCCCTCGCCTTTATTATTACTGCGGTAGTGCGCACCGCGCAGGGTTCGGCCACGGTATCATTGATAACAGCTGCAGGTATTTTATCGGGGATGGCTGCCGGTTCAAATTTGGGTTATCATCCGCTGTATCTTTGCCTGGCTATCGGCTGCGGGGCGAAAATGATTACCTGGATGAACGATTCCGGGTTTTGGATGATCTGTAAAATAAGTAATTTAACAGAGCGGGAAGCCCTAAAAACCATAACACCGTCGCTGGCCATTATGGGTATTACGGGGCTGATCATCATAATGATTGCTGCGAAATTATTACCACTGGTTTAAAAACTGATAAACAACCATCTTTATAAAAATGGAAAAAATAGGATTTATAGGATTAGGGATAATGGGCAAAGCCATGGCCCTGAATTTATTAAAAGCAGGATACCCGGTAGCGGTACTTGAAAAAAATAAAGCCGCTAAGGAACTTGTTGCAGCAGGGGCAAAGTCATTTACGGACAGCAGTTCGATCGCGAAAAATTCGGATGTGATCATTACCATGCTGCCTGATTCGCCTGAAGTAGAGGAAGTGGTTTTGGGTACGGGGGGGATATTGGAAGGAGTGAAGGCAGGGTCGCTTTTTATTGATATGTCGACCATTGCGCCATCAACAGCCAAAAATCTCTATAATTTATTTAAAGAAAAAGGAGTTGAAGTGTTAGACGCACCGGTATCAGGTGGGCAAGTAGGTGCCGAATCGGCATCGCTTTCTATCATGGTTGGCGGCAGCGAACAAGCGTTTCAGCGCGCGTTGCCTGTTTTTCAATGCATGGGCAAAAATATAGTGCATATTGGTAAACCTGGCGACGGGCAAACTACCAAGGCTTGCAACCAAATGGTGGTAGGCATGACCATCAATGCTGTTGCCGAAGCATTTACCTTAGCTAAAAAAGCAGGCGTTGACCTGGAGAAAATGCGCGAAGCGCTATTGGGTGGTTTCGCACAAAGCCGGATATTGGATTTGCACGGAAAACGTATCATCGAGCGCAACTTCGCACCCGGCTTTAAGGTTAAATTACACCGGAAGGATATGAATATAGCTTTACAGGCCGGCAAGGAATTTTCGGTGCCGTTATATGGGACGGCGCAGGTAGCGGCGCACATGGATGCCTTAATTGCACAAGGCAAAGGATAATTTGACCATAGTTCCATCGCCTTATTAATAGAACAATTGTCGGCAATCAGCTAACCCATATATGAGCAATTTTCAAAACAAAAAAGGCCCTGTTATTAAACAGTTTATTATAACACCAATAGCAACTGTCGATCCTCCTCTGTTAAACGCAGTAGGTTTGCACCAGCCTTACGCGTTACGCACCATAGTTGAATTAATTACGGATGATAATATTTCGGGCATTAGCGAGATACCCGGCAATATTGCTATAGACGCCGCATTGGAATCGGCTAAAAATTTAATTATAGGTATGGACCCATTCAACCTTAACGGAATAAGACAGGTGCTTGAAGCTCATTTTGGCACGGAAACAGCGGGACAAAGGGGCGATATGCCCTGGGACCAGCGTAAACTGGTGCATATATTCAGCGCTATTGAGGTAGCCTGTTTAGATATAGTGGGAAAAATAACCAATCGCCCGGTTGTAGACCTTTTAGGTGGGAAAATGCGCGACGCGGTACCTTTTTCGGCCTATTTATTTTATAAGTATGAAGGTGCTGGCGGCGAGTTAGGTCATAAGATTGACCCGGCTGCAAGCGGGTGGGCAGCGGCCCGACAAACAAAAGCGGTTGACCCCGCCGGAATTGTAGCACAAGCAAAAGCCATGTGTGCGGAGTTCGGTTTTAAATCGCTTAAACTAAAGGGCGGGGTATTTGACCCTCGCCTGGAAACAGATTCCATATTTGCTTTACGCGAAGCCTTTGGGCCCGATGTACCGCTGCGTATTGACCCTAATGCTGCCTGGACAATAGAAACATCCATCAAATACGGCCTTGAAATGGAGGGCTGCCTGGAATACCTGGAAGACCCCACGAAAGGGCAGGAGGGCATGGCGGTGGTACGAAAGGCGCTTAAAACCCCTTTGGCCACTAATATGTGCACCACTTCTTTTGGTGATATTCCTTCGAGTATCGCTATTGGTTCGGAAGATATTATTTTAAGCGACCACCATTTTTGGGGAGGCCTGCGCAGTTCAATGGAGCTTTCAAAGATATGCCAGGTATTTGGCAGAGGGCTGTCTATGCACTCTAACAGCCATTTGGGCATTTCGCTGGCTGCAATGGTACATTTGGGCGCTGCACTGCCGAAAGTTCCGTACGCGTTGGATACGCACTACCCGTGGCAATCTGACGAGGTAATTACCGGCGGCCGTTTCAAATTTGAGGATGGCTCCGTAGCCGTTCCTAAAGGACCCGGCCTGGGCGTAATATTGGATAAAATCGCGTTAGCTAAATTGCATCAAAACTACCTTGATTGCGGTATAACTGTACGTGATGACACAACAGAAATGAAAAAGTTCAATCCAGACTGGAAATTTGAAACTATGCGCTGGTGACTTGTGCGGCATATATCTAAAAACAATAGCGATGGGTTTTAAACCCATCGCTATTGTTTTTAAGAACATGGTTATTATTTAATGATCAAAGCGCCTATACCCGAAGTTAAAAATCGCTGTGCGTCTTTTGGAAGATCCATTTTAGCGCCGCCGTAAACAGCGCCCGGTGTAGTTTTGGTCACCTTAAAACTGCCTGCACCTTTAAGCGTTACGGTACTGCCGCCTGCGGCAATCACGCTGCTACCCCCTGATGATACAATGTAGCCGCTAACTTTTAATATAACGTCGGCGGCTATAAGCCGGTTGTTAATAATAAAACCAACAATCACCTGGTCCTTATTACGGGCCGGCCCAAAGGCGAATTTCATATTATACCCGATCATTGAGCCCTGGAACTGGGATACAAGGGTTTTAAAATTATCGTAGCTGCTCCATGATCCGTTATTGTAATTAAACAAATTCTGTTCAAATGTATTAGGCGCACGGCCAAACAATTCTTTATAAGCGTTAATGGTATAAGGATTGCCCGTAACTTTTTGATATGGAGCATAGTTAACACGATGATCACTCGCATTAATGGTGTTGCTAAACACTGTACATACCACTAACAGGAAGGTAAATTTTACTTTCATTTTTTTATTTTTCGTTAATATTAAATATTACGGTATTTCCGCCTAATACCCCGAAACGGGTATTATGGCACAAAAATATATACTGTTGTGCTGAAATACAAATTTTAAAACAGGCTAATCATCACCTGCCTGACGCACCTAAAAAATGCAATTAAGTTATTGAAAATTGTT
>CAISKH010000502.1 GCA_903885865.1 uncultured Mucilaginibacter sp. | reverse complement strand
TTGCCGAAATACTCCAGGTTTTCCTGTATCACCTCATTACAAAAAGCGTGGAACGTATAAATATGTATCCGGTATGCATCGGGTCCTATAAACTCGAACAACCGTTTGCGCATGGCTACCGCGCCGGCATCAGTATAGGTTAGGCAGAGTATTTCGCCGGGCAGCGCATCGGTATCTGTCAATATCTTACCAATGCGGGCTGCCAGTATTTGTGTTTTACCAGTACCGGGCCCGGCAATAACCAGCACCGGGCCATCCATTTTATTAACGGCTGCTAATTGTTCGGGATTAAGGCCGGATAGCGCCTTTTGGAACTCGAGGTTGTATTTGTTGGGTGGAGTGAGCATAATTAAATATAAGCAAAAAAGGGTAAAATACTTTCTTATTATGAATATTAATAGTTTAAGTAATTTGAATAAAATACTACATTTATCAAAGTAAAAAAACTTATCATGCAAAAGAATTCATATAATGACCTTATTAAAAAAAGAAAGAATTGCAAAAAATGTGATGGTTATGGTTTATGCGATGATTTGAATTTAAGTCAATCGAAAGGAAAATTATATCAATTAGAAACTATTTTAAAAAGTCGCTTCGCAATTAATTCATTAGGGCTTTGGGATCCTGCAATTAATTCAAATTTATTGACAGCATCCGTTTTAATTATTGGGCAGGATTTTAGTAACGTAGCCTATTTTGATAGCATAGATAGTTTATCACAAGTTACTCAAATTGAATTTGAAAACACTACAAATAAAAAGCTACTCAGGTATATTGAGTTAAGCGGCATCAAAATAACTGAAATATACTTCACTAATGCCATTTTGTGTATAAAAAGTGGTAGTATGAACGCACCTATTAGGAAAAAATGGGTTACAAACTGTTCAAATCATTTCCTAAAACCTTTAATTACGCAACACCTTAAAAACCTGAAATTAATAGTTACACTGGGCAAAATTGCATTAGATTCAGTCAAAGAAATATCTAATTTTTCGGACAATAGTAGTTTCTCATTACTCGCAGGTAGTAGCTACAACATAAATATTGATAACAAACTGGTAAAATTACATCCTATGTTTCATTCAGGTAATTTGGGAGCAGTTAATGCAGCTAAAGCAAATAAAAAACCAGAAGATTTATGGAAAAATATAGGATTTCCTTCTGAAACAAAGGCTTAATTATTATTTCACATCATTTAAATAGTTGCGAAATCCATCTTCGCCTTTAAATAACTCATCCCCACAATAAGGAAACCTTTCCACCAATTGCGGGCTTAACAATTCGCCATTTTCTACTTCATGGGCATATTTAACGGTATTTCTAAATTTACCACTACCCCTGAACTTTAAAACTACAGCATGAACACCTGGGTAACTGATCGCGATTTGCAAGCCGGTCTTTTCGCTTTCAAAGAAATCGTTAGCGTTTAAACGCATTTTAACCTTTTCGCCCTCAAGTTTGCTTTCAGGGCAATAGCCATCAAAAAATTGGTCCCACATATAATTTAGATTGAATGATTTGCAGAATTAAATATACTGAAGATAAATCAAAGTAGTATATACAGGAAGCACGATATTTATATAAATTTGATATATGGTTAAACTTACCGAAGAGCAAATTTTAATGCTGCAACTTAGCGACAAAGATATTGAAGCAGGCAGACTGATTTCGCAGGAAATGTTAGATGAATTAGACAGAAGACTGCTCGACCATCAAAATGGTATAGGTAGAACCTATACGTGGGAGGAAACAATAACGATGGCAGACCAGGCATTAGCGGAGCGAAAAAAGAATAGATGACCTTTTTAGCCGCCTAAAGATTTGTATAATAAAATTTATTCCCACTCATCCCTCATTCGCCTTTGTATAAACAAAGGGTCTTCATTTAACTTAATTACGCCACTATATTTCTTTGTATTTACACCTTTAGTCTCTTTGAATTTTGAGGAGATTTTATCCATTTCTCTTCTTAGTAGCTCCCTTTCTAAGTATTACTATCATTTTCAAAAAAGATTAGAAAATCGGTTCCTGTCTATTATCCCAAAAGTACAGTATGGTTATAAACTCGTGATGAATTTCGTAGAACATAGAAGTTTGTGGAGAAATAACCGCCTGTCTGACATTATTGTTATGAGATGCTTTGTACATATATGGCTGGTCTGCAATAAGCGATAATATTTTTTGAGTGTGCTTTACAAATATTGCCGCCTGTTTTTCGGTCCACTTGTTTTCGATAAATAAAACTATGCTATCAAATGTTGAATTTGCCTCATCCGACCAAAAAACTGCCAAACTCATAAATATTTAGCATACTTCTTCATTACCTCATCATTCGGTGTCAGCTTACCTTCGGCAGCCTGTTTTCTGCCACGTTCAATACCTGCTTTCACATGGTCGGGCAAATCGTTCCAAAAGTCTTTATCGTTGCTTTCAAATATCTCTTTTATTTGGAGCAATACAGCTTCGTCATCCGTTTCGAGTAACCGTTTTGCTAACGCTATTTTTTCAATTTGTACATCCATATTCAAATTTACTATAATTAACCCGAAATTTAAATAGCGAATTATTTCCCAAACTGATAAGCGCTCGATACAATTGCCCCCCTATCATCCGTCGCGTTTAATATCCAAATTGTAGTATTGGAAGGCGGCGCATTAGCGATGATATTCTTGCCGTCGATTTTTGCGGGTACGGTTGTCCATTTTCTGTCCTTAAAGGGCAGGTTAGTATCGGTAGTGTAGGATAGGGATGCCTGGGTTAAGCCCGTTTTTGTTTTAACTTTAGCTTCTACTTCATTGCTTTTTACCTTGATCTTTGAAATTACCGGCAATGGCTTTCCTTTAATTAAATATTGATCAACAAACAAACCAATTTCAACAGGCGCCCAACCTTGCGGGTGACCATGAACCATATCGGTTGTGAGACGGTAATTTTTTGACGTTTTTACCAGGTCGTAAGTTTTTGAAAATATGGTTGGCGGATAAAAAGGGTCTTTAGCACCGTTAACGAATAAAAAAGGCATGGTAGCATTGCCGATATAATGCTCAGGTTCGTATTGGGCAGTCCATTTGGCTTTAATTTCGGGCGAAAGGCGTTTCATATCGTTATCATAAAAATATCCTCCCGGTTCGTCAATATACCCACATCCATATACCGGTACGGCCACTTTAAAGCGCTCGTCAATGCCGGTAATAATACAGGTAAGCCAGCCACCCCAGCTAATGCCGGTTATTGCGGTACGTTTAGCGTCAACATTGGGCAGGCTCATAATAAGCGAATGCGCCAAAATTACATTAGCAACCGAATGGTAGACCCAGTGCTTATCTGTCGTACTATCAATATTATACTTATAGCGGTTACCCTGATCAGGGCCGCCGTTGGCTAAGCGTTTTCCATCTTTTCCATTTCCCGACAGGTCCATCGCTATAGCGGCATAACCCCGCTTGGCCCAAAGTACTGCCCATTCTTTAAATGCTTTACCACCGCCGCCATGCACTAACACTATAGCGGGCAGGTTATGATCCAATGCAGGGTTGCCTGCCAATGTACCGGGGGTAGCGTAATAAGCAAAAACATCCGTTTGTTTAATATTGCCAAAGGATTCCCCCTTATAAATAATCTCTCTTACTTTAGCTGTATCCGCGTTACTCCA
>CAISKH010000501.1 GCA_903885865.1 uncultured Mucilaginibacter sp. | reverse complement strand
GCCGTTTCCATTCTTTTTCGGGTTATTAGCTTAATAATTAATTGGTTATTAAAGGTAAATAAAAGTTATCATAAAAAACAACCCAAAAAAAAGCCCGCTAAATTTAGCAGGCTCTACTTTAGTTTTTTATCAATCAATACAATTAAAAAATCACATGGATCAGCGGTCTATCTTTCTCCTATTTCCACATAATCGCGGTTAACAGCGCCGTTATATATTTGGCGTGGCCGCCCTATGGGTTCTTTATGCGCTTTCATTTCTTTCCATTGGGCTATCCAGCCCGGCAGGCGTCCCAGTGCAAACAGAACGGTGAACATATCTGTTGGGAAACCCAGTGCGCGGTAAATAATGCCCGAATAAAAATCAACGTTGGGATATAATTTGCGCTCAACAAAGTAGGGATCTTTTAAAGCAACTTCTTCTAATTTCTTGGCTATCTCCAACACTTCATCGTCCATGCCCAGCTTTTCTAAAATATCATCGCAGGCCTTTTTAATGATCTTAGCCCGGGGGTCAAAATTCTTATAAACCCGGTGACCAAAACCCATCAAACGGAAAGGGTCGTTTTTATCTTTAGCTTTGGCTATCCATTTGTCGGTGTCACCGCCGTCGGCTTTTATTTTTTCGAGCATTTCAATAACAGCCTGGTTAGCGCCGCCGTGCAGCGGTCCCCATAAGGCAGATATGCCGGCTGATACCGAAGCGTAAATATTAGATTCGGACGAGCCCACAATGCGCACCGTTGATGTGGAGCAGTTTTGTTCATGATCGGCATGCAATATCAACAATGTATTCATCGCACTCACAACAACAGGATCAATCACAACATCTTCAGTCAACTGTCCAAAGGTCATGCTTAAAAAGTTGGTCACGTAATCGTATTTATTTTGCGGGTACATAACGGGGTGGCCCAACGACTTTTTGTATATCCATGATACTATAGTGGCCATTTTGCTCAGCATTTTTATAATGCTTAAATTAAGCTCATCCGTAGTTTGGTTTGATTTTAACGATTCGGGGTAAAATGCTGACAAGGAACAAACTAATGATGATAACTGCCCCATCGGGTGTGATTTTGACGGAAACCCATCAAAAAACTTTTTCATATCCTCGTGCACCAGCGTATGGCGGCTTATTTCGTATTGAAAAGCTGCAAGCTGGTCGGTAGTAGGTAACTCGCCATATATCAGCAGATAAGCTACCTCTATAAAAGTTGATTTTTCTGCCAGCTGCTCAATAGGGTAACCACGGTATTTAAGTATACCCAGTTCCCCATCTAAAAAAGTTATTGCACTTTGCGTGGCCCCAGTGTTTTTATAACCAATATCAAGAGTTACATAACCGCTTTGATCTCTCAATTTTGAAATATCAATAGCTTTTTCTCCCTCTGTACCGTCTACAATGGGAAGGTCGTATGTTTTATCACCTATTTTTAATTGTGCTGAAGCTGACATGAAAAGATATTTTGTATATGCAACAAATATATGTAAATCTGCGTATTATTCAGATGTAAGAAAGATGAAGCAATTGTAAAAATATTGCCTCATATTGTTTATTTTGTCTCAAATTCCCCATGGCAGTATCTGATTATAAAATTTAGCTTTAGAAAACAGTATAAATGGCATTAAAAGACAATGTTTTTTTATTAATTCAAGACTATTATCTCGCCCTGTCGCTGTTAGCTGTTTTCTTGTTTATAGGCCTTTTAATAAGAGCGGCCTACCGTTATGGTTTAAAAAAGGCTGAGAGCCGTAGCGTATCCAATCCACATGAGCTTAACTCGCTTATTAATTCGCTGAACGATATTATTTTTGAGTTTAATGAAGATAAAGTTTGTTTAAATGTATGGTTCAATGAGTTTACAGAGCGGGTTGTTGACCCGAAACAGACCATAGGGAAAAGATTAGAGGATATTCTGGGATATGAGAAAGCGCTTAAATTTAATAATGCGCTTGATTATGTAATAAAAAACAGGAAATCGATCTCAATTGAATATCTTTCTGATCATGGTACAGGTAGGTGGCTTGTCACGAAATTAACCCCCGTATTTGACCACGACGGAAATTATACTTCGCGTATTTCTGCATCAGTTACTGATATATCCGAACAAAAAAAATATGCCGACGCACTAAAGGAAAATGAGGCTTTGCTGATAGAAGCGCAATCATTTGCTAAAATCGGCAATTGGTGGTATGACCATATTAATAAGGAGGCTCATTGGTCGGATAGTTTATATGCTATTTTAGAAACCGAAAGTTTGCCCGAAGGCCTTACTAAATTTGAATATTATTTAAGCCTTGTCCATCCGGACGATCGTGCAAGTTATCGCGAATTTCATTTAAGCTTGTATACAAGCGACCTGAGGCAGTTTGAACACCGCTTAGTTACGCCTAAGGGTAATTTAAAATATATAAAAGTCGTAAAAGGCGATGTTACAAACGATGCTGATGGTAAGTTAAAACGCATATCTGGCATTATTCAGGATGTTACCGAAAGCAAACTATCAGAAAAAGCTATAAAAAAAGGGCGTTCCGAATTAATTGAGGCACAAACCATTGCAAAGATCGGGAACTGGAGCTGGAATACTGAGACAGATAAGGTTAAATGGTCTGATGAGATATGCAATATTTTTGAAGTTGATGCGCATATAATGGCCCATTTGAGTACCAGGCGCTTTCTTTTAAGCTACGTATATAAAAATGACAAATTTATTTTACAGAACCTATTTAAAAATGCCGCCGATACCCCTGGTTATACTTGTGTTTTCCGTATAGTTACGCCCAATGGCACTACAAAGTATGTGAGTGTAATTGTGGGTAGCCTGCTTAAAAACGAGGATGGAAACCTGCGCAAAATAATAGGCACCTTACAGGACGTTACCGACAGAAAACAAATAGAAATAGATTATAAAACAACCGAAAACAAGTATAAACTTGTATTAGAAACCATTAAACTCGCCGCGTTATCAGTTGATGGGCAGGGTAATATTATTTTCTGCAACCAATACCTGGCAAATTTGCTGGGCTACAGCCAAAAAGAAATACTGGGCAAAAAATGGAAGGATAAATTTTTACCTCCGGCCACAAAAGAGCTTGTCGGTAATTGGTTTGCAAACAGTTCTATACCAACGCAATACATTAACCCTATTTTATGCCGCAACGGCGAACAGCGAATTATCAGCTGGCAAAATACGATAAGCTACGATGAGAACGGGCTGGTTAAAGAAACCACCAGCATCGGCGAAGATATAACCGATCAGCAAAAAGCAACCCAGGAGTTGATATCAGCAAAAGAACTGGCTGAAAAATCGTCGAAGTTCAAATCTGATTTCTTGTCGATAATGAGCCATGAAATAAGAACACCGATGAACGCGGTTATTGGCACTACCAATTTATTATTAAGTGATGAACCCAGGCCCGAGCAATTAGAATATTTAAATATTCTTAAATTTTCGGGGGAAAACCTGCTGGCCATTATTAACGATATTTTAGATTATAATAAAATTGAAGCCGGTAAATTAGAACTTAACGAGTTAAAATTCGATCTGCGCCACCTTGCCCAAAAAATAAAACAATCCTTTCTTTCAAAAACTGTAGAAAAGAAATTAACTATTGAATTAAACATCGATGAAACTATTCCCGAATATTTAATAGGCGACCAGGCGCGCCTGAGCCAGATATTGAACAACCTGGTGGGCAATGCTGTTAAATTCACTGATAAAGGAACAATAACCATCGGGCTGCAAGCCGAACTGATAAACGGGGAACGGGCTACCATTAAATTTACTGTGTCTGATACCGGGATAGGTATTGCAAGGGAAAACCTGGATATCATTTTTGATCCTTTTACACAGGAGCCGATGTTTAATAACACCAATCATGGCGGCACAGGCCTTGGGCTAGCCATTACAAAACGCCTGGTAAACCTTCATCAAAGTACAATTTCTGTTACAAGCGAACCCGGAAAAGGTGCTGAATTCACGTTTACCATTTCATTTAAACTGCCCGAAAAGGAGGCGGAAGGACTATTGGCTGATATGGACATCAGCCCTATGCTTAATTTATTTGGAATGAATGTGCTGATAGTTGATGATAATAAAATGAACCTGCTCATAGCATCAAGATTCCTTAAAAAATGGCAGGCAAATGTTGATGAAGCGTTAAACGGACAGTTAGCAGTTGATATGGTAAGTAATAAAGTTTACGACCTGATTATCATGGACCTGCAAATGCCTGTAATGGATGGCTTTGAGGCTACCCGGGCAATCAAAAAAAACAATCCTGAAATACCCATCATAGCACTTACCGCCGACGCTATGCCCGAAACCTATAACAAGGCATTAGAAGCAGGCATGAGCGATTATTTAACAAAACCGTTTGTACCCGCTATATTTTTTGAAAAAGTATCTAAGCATTATCAGCCGGTGGTGTAGTTTTAAGTCGATAGTCTTGAGTCAGTAGTCTTAAGTCATTGATTTTTAAGACTTTGGACTACCGACTCAAGACTATGGACTAATTAGACCTTATTGCTTCAACCGGATCAAGCTTTGAGGCGAAATATGCCGGTACGATGCCGGAAATTATACCTATGCCAACAGACGTGCCTATCCCAATTATTATATTTTTAAGATAAAGCACGATAGTCATATCTGCTATCCATTTTACTATAAATGTACCGCCGTATACCATTAAAAG
>CAISKH010000500.1 GCA_903885865.1 uncultured Mucilaginibacter sp. | reverse complement strand
TCAGCTTCAAAAAATTGTACGTTTACGCCGCTCCCGTTAACCGGGAAGGGCAGCATAGCATAAGGTAGTTCCAGCATCCCGATAGAGGAGGATGCCATGCCCGAAATTGCAATGGGTATGCCATCCAGCTTAACTGATACCTTTGCGGCTAACATATCTTTCTGTTTCTTCAGCAGGTCAATAAAATATTGTTTCCGGCTTATTTCTTTATGGGCAGCGCTAGCCTTCCAGTTATTAAATGTGCGGGTAACGCCATCATCAGAAGAAACTTCGCCAATAACAGTCTGCCCCGGCATTTCAATTAAACGCAGCCGGAAAACAGTTGAACCCCAATCACAACTCAATAAATATTTTTCCATTACCAGTTATGAATTGAACCGTCGGGCGCTTTTAAAATAGGTTGTTTAAAACGGGTGTTCGAGGTTATTTCCATTAGGAACGTTGCTTTTTTTGGGTCGAATTTCACACCCAGCCCCGGTGCAGGATTAAGGTATAGTTTACCTTTCTTATAAATGATATAATCCTCATTATAGTAAGGCGGATACTCGATCCCGCCGCCTATTTCCATAATGCATCTCGACGGGCTGCTTGAACCCAAAACGTGTACCAATGCGGCTTCTGACAATGGGCCGGTGAAATGCGGTATCATGCCCACGTAATGCGTTTCACAAAGAGCGGCTATTTTTTTAAATTCGGATATGCCGCCGGTGTTTGGTAAGGTAACACGTGTGTAGTTGATGAGTTGCTGCTCAATCAGCATATTCACGTCCCATTTGTCGCCAAATTGCTCGCCTACCGCTATTGGCACGGTAGTTTGCTGCCTCACCATTTTATAAGTATCCACGTTTTCCGACCGTATAACATCCTCAACAAAATACGGCTCCAAATCCTGTATCGCTGTACATATTTTTATCGCCTCAGGCGGGTCGAAACGCGTGTGGAGGTCGACCGCCCACTTGCCGTTACCGCCAACTATAGCATCTATTTTTTTGCAATAATCAATTGTTTTTTTTGCGTTTTCATAAAAATCAAACGGCATTGCGCCGTCTCCGCCTGTGGGGCCTATCCGGTAACACCTGAACCCTTCTTCAAAAACATCACGTATCCTGTCCTCTTCTTTTATCGCTTTTGACGGCCAGCCTGCGCTGTAACACTCGATATAATCGCGCGTAGCACCGCCCAGCAGTTCGTACACCGGTACGCCCAGGGCTTTGCCTTTAATATCCCAAAGCGCCATTTCCAGCGCGCCTAAAGCATGTAGTTTTTCCCTGCCGGGAGGATAAAACATGCCGCGGTACAAATTCTGCCAAATATGCTCAATTCTGAAAGGGTCTGACCCTATCATCATTTGCGCACATTGCTCAATCGAGTCTTTCGAGCCGCCTTCACCAATACCTATTATGCCGCCATCCGTTTCTATCTCTACAATGCCCCTTGCCTGGTTAAAGTTTGGTTTGTTGTATCCCGGTGCGGCATAATATCTTATTTTAGTTATTTTTAGCTTAGGGGCAGCATTGGCCTTTAGCAAAGGAAAACCAACCAATGCTGCTGTAGAGCCGAGAGCTACCGACTGAATAAATCTTCTTCTTTCCATATAAATAACTTATAAATTTCTTACCCAGTAAGTGTATTCAGTCTTTTTATCTTTTAACCGCCCAATGCTCTGCCCATTCCGTATAAAGCAGTTTGCGCTTGTATTTAAAAACAAACACAAGCGCAAACTACGATCAAGAGGGTTGATTTGAATCCCATCTTCTTTTAATACATAAGTATGTAAGTGATTCTATATCACTTTTTTATTTCGGGCAGGGCTAGCACCGTATACCCCCTGAATGTCTCCTCGTCCGTCTTGGTTCTATCCGTACGGCCGCTTGTTGAACAAATCACCAGGTACTGGCGCCCTTTATATTCATACATGGCAGGCAGGCCATCCGGTTCCCTTGGCAATTTATATGACCATAAAATATTGCCGTTATCTGCATCATAAGCATATATCCTACCATCATTGCAGGTAGCAAAAACCAGCCCGGTAGCTGTAACGAGCATTCCTTTATGCTGCGAACCTTTAGGGGAGCCCAAATCCTTACCGAGTCTATCCACGGTACCCAGTGCACGGTTCCATTTTATTTTGCCTGTATTCAAATCATACGCCGCTATACCTGACCATGGCGGAGTTAAAAGATCGGGGAAACCTAAGCCATAACTGGTGCTTGAAGCGTTCATATCATACTTGACAGGAGGAACTGGAAACCCCTCGGGATAACCACGTTGCACACGTACACGGCCCTTGTCCTTCACAGGCACGCCGCCCGACTCCACAACCGGGCCCTCAGGCATCGCCGACACTGCTGATCCGAACCCTCCTCTGCCGCCAAAATTACGGGCTACGATAGGTGACGAGAAAAATTTGTAAAGATCTGCTGTTGCCTGATCGCCCAAATGAACGAATGCCGGCATTTGCCCTCTTCCGCTTTCAAGCAAGGTCTCAAAATTTGCATAATTAAGCCTGTTGTTTAAATTAACCAGCGAAGGGCCTATCGCTCCGTTGTGGTCAGGGCCGTGGCAGGTCTGGCACTTTTCGGTATATAAGGCTTTTGCCCTTGCGGTTTCATCCGCCGAGATCGGTACCCTTAGCGTTGACGGCGGCGTTTTCCCTAATTTATATACCGACGGAGCTTCCTGGTAAGAAACATACACTATCCCCTTGCCAGGGTTAGAGGCTGTATTTCCGTGAAGGGCGCCCCCGTTAGCGCCAGGCATTGTAAAGGTTTCGTATTCCGTTGAAAGAGGCTCATATAATCCTGATTTTCCGGCAGCCAGTCGTTTTAACATGGTGTCGCGCTTACCGGCCGACCAAAGCGGATTAATATCCTTCGCGGTTATTACCTGCCGGTTATAAGGAGGAACAACGGTTGGGAAAGGCTGGGTGGGCCATGAGTGTTCGCCCGGTGTTTTGCTCTGTGGAACAGGTATCTCTTTTACGGGCCATAAGGGTTTGCCGGTAACGCGGTTAAATACATACAGGAAGCCTTGTTTGGTAGCTTGTGCAACCGCGTCAACTTTCTTGCCATTGTGGTTTACAGTTATAAGTTGAGGGGCTGATACCGCGTCAAAATCCCACATGTCATGATGCACCATCTGGAAATGCCAGATACGTTTGCCCGTACGTGCGTTAAGCGCGATAATACAATTACCGAATAAACCCTGTCCTTCCCGGTCGGCTCCATAATAATCATAAGTAGGAGAGCCGGTAGGGCAATAAACGATACCCCGCCTGGCATCAACGGAAAACTCTCCCCAAACATTAACGCCGCCGATATATTTATAGGCTTCTTTGGGCCAGGTATCGTAACCGAACTCACCCTCGCGAGGTTCGGTATGAAATATCCATGCCTCTTTTCCGGTTATTACGTTATATGCCCTAATATCACCCGGCGTTGAGAAATAACCCTCACCGGTTGTTGAGCCCTCTATGATCAGGTCTTCGAAAACATGCGCCGGGGAAGACGATGTAGGGTTGGATATCGTAGCAGGATCAAGCCCGTAACCTTCCGTGAGGTCAACAGAGCCATTATCGCCAAATGTCAGGATCGATTTTCCGGTTTTCGCGTCAATTTCCTGCAGGGTGTTGCCTAAATTAAACAATAAACGGCGGTCCTTCCTGTCCTTGCTTTCCCAGTAATTGATACCCCTTTTTGATCGCAGACCACCCAGGTTAGCATGTATCCATATCTCCTTACCTGTTTCGATATCGACCGCTACCAATGAATTGTTTTTTGCCAGCACATACATTATATTATCCACAATGATGGGGTTAAACTTGGAAGTGGCGACATTGTCGTTTGTTGAATAGGTCCATGCTACCTGGAGCTGATTAACATTCTTCTTAGTGATCTGTTTAAAATCAACATATTTAGACTGATCGTTACCGCCGCCATATTCTGTCCAGGTTTTATGCTGAATGCCGCCGGTGCTTCCTTTGCCCTTGCTTAGCTGCGCAGAGCTTAACTGGGCGCTGCAGTCCGAAGGAATTGATAAGAATACTATTACACCTGCCAAAGTGCAATACAGACCTGCTAATAATTTACGTGTTTTCATGAATTTACTTTTATAACTGTGATTGGTTAGTTTTTAATACTACTTAGCGGCATTAACATCCGGTATGTTTTTGGTTAATTAAAATTGGTTACAACAAATATACAGGCACACCGGTAAAAAACTTGCGCCAGGTTAGCTAATATTTGTATTATTTTAACTTTTATTAAATCAATAATTTTTTATATTATTTACCCTGAATAGTTTCGGGCGGGTTTATTGGTTAGCCAAACTTAAGTAATTTATATAGATTATCCTAATGTTCCAATTCAAGCAATTCAGTGTAGATCAAACCGGCTGTGCCATGAAGATCAATACCGATGGGGTTTTACTTGGCGCTTTGGCCGAAGCAAATAACCCTACGAGCATATTGGATATTGGTACAGGCACGGGCGTTATTGCTTTAATGCTCGCACAACGGTTTAATATTGCGCAAGTTGATGCGGTTGAGATTGATGGGGCGGCCGCGCAAACAGCAGGTAAGAATTTTAAAAATTCCCCATTTGGAAGTAGGTTGAATATATACACAGCAGATTTTGTGGACCTCTTTGATCAATATCCTGAAAAAAAGTATGACCTCATTGTTTCTAACCCACCGTTTCATATTAACTCGCTCGAATCACCGGCAGCGAAAAAAAGTTTGGCTAAGCATACCGATGAGCGTTTTTTTGAGAGTTTGATAAAGGGCGTTATCGAACATTTGACATCAAATGGATCATTTTGGCTGATATTGCCGTTACAAACTGCTGAATTGATAGAATCAATAATTAAACAGCATACATTGCATCTCAAAGAAACAATAAGCATCCTTTCTTATCCAGGTTCAAAGCCTCATAGGGAAATTTTAGTGCTAACTTTGGATGATGTAACGGAGGCGGAAAGAAAATTTGTTATTTACGATACACCTAAAGTGTATTCGAAGGAATACCAACACGCATTAAAGGATTTT
The DNA here is from genome assembly GCA_903885865.1 of uncultured Mucilaginibacter sp. Classification (GTDB taxonomy): domain Bacteria; phylum Bacteroidota; class Bacteroidia; order Sphingobacteriales; family Sphingobacteriaceae; genus Mucilaginibacter. Next base: position 12,637 of record CAISKH010000500.1, on the reverse strand, counting down.
TTCACCATATTTTAATGATACGAATAGGCTTACTTTCTGACACCCATAGCTTTCTTGACGACTCCGTTTTTAAACATTTCGAAAACTGTGATGAGATATGGCATGCCGGCGATTTTGGCAATATAGAACTGGCAGATACGTTGGCCGCTTTTAAGCCACTGCGTGGTGTTTATGGAAACATTGATGGCAAAGAGGTCAGGCAAACTTATCCGGAAAATCTGCGTTTTAAATGTGAGGATGTGGATGTATGGATGACACATATAGGCGGTTACCCCGATAGGTATGACCTGCGGATACGAAAGGATATTTATGCTAATCCACCGCAATTATTTATATCGGGCCACTCGCATATTTTAAAAGTGATATACGATAAAAAGATAAATTGCTTACATTTAAATCCCGGCGCAGCCGGTAAACAAGGCTGGCAAAAGGTTAGAACGTTAATGAGGTTCAATATTTCGGGAGAAAAAATTGAAAAATTAGAAGTAATTGAACTTCTGAAGTAGTATATGATTATGAAAGTTGCAAAAACCCTGGGACAGTTTATTATTGAGAAGCAAGCCGACCACCCATACGCAAAAGGCGAACTGTCGAGGCTTTTAAGAGATATTGGCATTGCCGCTAAAATTGTGAACCGCGAAATAAATAAAGCCGGGCTGATGGATCACATAGGGGAAGCCGAAACGATGAACGTGCAGGGCGAGCAACAAAAGAAAATGGATATTTATGCAAACGAACAGTTTATATCGGCCCTGCAAAGTGGCGGAGAATGTTGTATTGTAATTTCTGAGGAGAATAATGAATATATTAATATTGAAGGCGAAATATCAAAAGACGCCAAATATATTGTAGCGATCGATCCTTTGGACGGGTCTTCAAACATTGATGTTAATGTTAGCGTAGGGACCATTTTTTCGGTGTACAGGCGCAAATCGCCCGAAGGAAAAGTAACACCTGATGAAATTTTACAAAAAGGCGTGGAGCAGGTTGCAGCAGGCTATTTAATATATGGCTCATCTACCATGCTGGTTTATACTACGGGCAAAGGTGTTAATGGATTTACCTTAGATCCTTCAATAGGCGAATTTTGCTTATCACATCCTGATATGCGCATACCCGAAGACGGTATTATATATTCTATAAACGAAGGCTATTACACTCATTTTCCTGATGGTGTAAAAAAATATATCAAATATTGCCAGGTTGAAGATAAGCCCACCCGCAGGCCCTATACATCGCGGTATATTGGTTCGATGATAGCGGATATGCATAGAAATATTATTCTGGGAGGTATTTATATTTATCCTATCACAGCAAGCGCACCTAATGGCAAATTGCGTTTGGTTTATGAGTGCAATCCCATGGCCTTTATTGTTGAACAAGCTGGTGGTAAGGCAAGTAACGGCTACGAACGCATTTTAGATCTTGAAGTAACGGAGTTGCACCAGCGTACGGCTATATTTATCGGTTCGAAAAATATGGTTGAAAAAGCAGAGGAAATGATGGCTTTTTTCTCTCCCCAGCAAAAAAAGAGAAATTTTGAAGGTGATATAGTGATACAATGATTAGAGATAAGTAATGGAGCCGGAGAAATAGCCTTTGTTAAAACAAATTGGCCTTGCTTGCTTCCATTTCAAAAACAGTGTCAATCAGCAGGTCTTTTTGCTTGCCTGCAGCTACAGCCAGTTCATCGCACCGTTCATTTTCGGGGTGACCATCGTGGCCACGCACCCAATTAAATTTAATATTATGTAGTTTGCTTATATCTAAATACCGCAGCCACAGGTCTTTATTTTTTTTATCCTTAAAGCCTTTTTGAAGCCAGCTGTAAACCCATCTTTTTTCGATGGCGTCAATTACGTACTTTGAATCAGAGTATATAGCAACCGACTGGTTTGGCTTATTTATAGCCTCCAGGCCCTTTATCACAGCCAGCAGTTCCATACGGTTATTGGTAGTTTTGCGAAAACCTTCAGATAGTTCTTTATAATGCTTTCCCGAGCGTAAAATTACCCCGTACCCACCCGGCCCCGGGTTGCCGCTTGATGCGCCGTCTGTATATATTTCTATCATACCCCCCAGCCTCCGCCAATTGGCGGATGAGCTATTATGCAGGCGAAAATAATAATAAAATGAATAACAATTCTTTATTATTCCCCCTTCAGGGGGTTAGGGGGTTATGCGTTTGTTTTTCAACCTTAACGAATTTCCAATTACCACAATATCCGAGAAGGCCATGGTAAACGCGCCGATCATCGGGTTTAAAAACCCGAATGCGGCTATAGGGATGGCGATTACGTTATAGGCAAACGCCCAAAACAGGTTTTGTTTTATAGTGAGCAGCGTATGCTTACTTATCTGCAGGAATTTTATAACCGAATGCAGGTCAGTATTTAATAAAACCACCCGTGCCGATTGTATGGCTACCTGGCTGGCATCGTTCATTGATACGCCAACGTCGGCTTTGGTTAGGGCAGGGGCATCGTTAATACCATCGCCAATCATGATAGTCTTACCTTTTTGTTTATAGATATCTATTACTGTTAGTTTTTCGTCGGGCAGCTTTTCCGAATGTACTTCATCAATTCCCACTATTTTGGCAACTTTTAAACACCTGTTTTTCCGGTCGCCGCTTAACAATACAGGGATAATGCCCATTTTTTTAAGTTCAGCAATTAATGTTGTGGCCTCTGGTTTTATCGTATCATCAATGGCTATCTGCGCCAATAAAACCTGATTTTTATAGAGCGACAAGTTAAAGTCGTTAGCATTTGCAGATTTTCCAGTGCCCAGAAAATAATTATTTCCTTCCACATCTTCCGCGCGCATGCCCAATCCCTTTTCTTCGGTAGCCGAGCGCAATATTAACCTGGTTTGGGGTAATGGTTTTAATTCGTTCACCAATGATTTGGCGATAGGGTGGTTCGACCGTTCTTCAATAGCCGTTATTATTCCCCTTACTGTCGTTATATCAATCCCCTGTTCAACTTTTATATCATGAATGCTGAATTTGCCGGTGGTTAAAGTGCCTGTTTTATCAAAAACCACATATTTTGTATCGGCCACAGCTTCTATCGTGTCGCCGCCTTTTATTAATATGCCGCTTTTAGCTGCCCGGCCAAGCCCAACCATAACCGCGGTAGGGGTAGCCAAACCCATAGCGCAGGGGCAGGAGATGACCAATACAGCTATGGCATTCATTAACGACCGTTGTAAGCCTGCATCGCCCAAATAATAAGTTAAAACAAAGGTTATTAAGGCAATAAATATTACTGCGGGCACAAATACGGCCGCAACCTTATCACCTAATTTTTGTATTGGTGGCTGGGCTGCGTGCGCCTTTTTCATGAGCTCAATAATCTGCGATAATATAGTATTGGAGCCTACTTTGGTAGCTATCATCCGGAAATTGCCGCTTTGCACGATAGTACCGCCAATAACCTTATCGTATTTTTCTTTATCGACAGGTACGCTCTCGCCGGTAAGCATAGCTTCATCAACTGACGCACTGCCCTCTAAAACCTCGCCATCAACAGGAATTTTATCTCCATGGTTAACCAATAAAGTATCACCGGGACGCACATCACGCGCGCTGATCACTTCAATAGTGCCATCAATAACCCGGTTAGCATTTACCTGCTGAATTTTAACCAGGTCCTTCACGGCTGATGTGGTTTGATTTACCGAGCGTTTCTCAAAAACATTACCCAGCAACACTAAGGTTATAATAGTGGCCCCTGTTTCGTAAAACTGGTATTGTTCGCCCAGGTTTTCTATGGTACCAACCAAACTGTATATAAATGCGGATGTTGAACCAATAAATATCAGCACATCCATATTGGGGATGCCGCTTTTAACAGAGTGCCAGGCGCTTTTACCAAAATGCAGGCATCCTATAATAAAAACAGGCAGGCATAACAACAATTGCACCATGGGCATATGTAAAAAATGCCAGGGCAAAATCATGTGTAACAACAGCGGAACGGTGAATGCCGCGCAGAATATAAACTTGTTCTCCACCTTTTCGTAAAACTTCGGTACGTGGAGGGCAGGGTCGTCAACAACCTTATAGCCCAATTGTTCAATGCCTTTAATAATATCAGGCATCGGTGTGTCGTTTTGATTGGAAAATTTTACTTCTTCGCTAGCAAAATCAACTGATATATCCTTTAGTCCTTTTTTCTCCAGCAGCTTGTGGACAGACAGGGCGCAGTTGTTGCAATGCATGCCTGTTACATTTAATTCAACCAGTTGATCCGTCATAGCACAAATTTACTGATAGCTACGGGTTAACTGGTAAGCCTAATGTAATATTAAAAAAGCCTTTGCAAATAGGCCGGAGATTTTTACATTTGCACTCTCCAAACGGTAGATGTAGCTCAGTTGGTTAGAGCATCGGTTTGTGGTACCGAGGGTCGTGGGTTCGAGCCCCATCATTTACCCGGATTTAATTTTCAAACGCTCTTGCAGAAATGCAGGGGCGATTTTTGGTATACTCCAAAAATCTGCGTAAATTTAGTGCTGATATTCATTTCCTGTGGTGTAACGGTAGCACATCAGATTCTGACTCTGATAGTCGTGGTTCGAATCCATGCAGGAAAACTTATATATGCTTTATCAACCCAATATATTTCCTTATAGGGTGCATCGAATTTTGTACTCATTTTGTTACTAAAACCGGCATTATAAACCAACTATTTTCTTAACTTCGCAGGTCGTATAAAACACCTGTTTATATCGACCAATTATAGAGAGAAATACAACAAATAAATAAAAATGGCTGAAGATACAGAGAACGATAATCCACACAAAGAAGACAGAATAATTTCGATAAATATTGATGAAGAAATGCGGTCGGCATACATTGATTATTCAATGTCGGTGATCGTATCCAGGGCATTGCCTGATGTTCGCGACGGGTTAAAACCCGTACACAGGCGCGTACTGTTCGGTATGTTGGACCTGGGATTAAACAACAACAAACCTTATAAAAAATCGGCCCGTATTGTGGGCGAGGTAATGGGTAAATACCACCCGCACGGCGACGCATCGGTATATGATACCATGGTGCGTATGGCGCAGGAGTGGAGTTTGCGCTACCCGCTGGTTGAGGGCCAGGGCAACTACGGCTCGATTGACGGTGATAACCCGGCGGCTATGCGGTATACCGAGGCAAGACTGGAAAAAATAGCCGAAGAAATGCTGGCTGATATTAACAAAGATACTATTGATTACCAGCTAAACTTTGACGACTCGCTACAGGAGCCAACTGTTTTACCGGCAAAGTTTCCCAATTTACTGGTAAACGGCGCGTCGGGTATAGCGGTGGGTATGGCCACTAATATGGCGCCGCATAATTTATCAGAGGTAATTGATGCCACTATGGCTTTGATCGATAACCGCAATATCGAGGTTACCGAGCTTATGAAATATGTTAAGGGCCCCGATTTCCCAACAGGAGGCATTATTTATGGCTTTGAGGGCCCGCGCGAGGCTTTAGAAACCGGCCGCGGCCGCGTTGTGCTGCGCGCCCGTGCCGAAATTGAAACGCATGGCAGTGACCGCGAACGTATCATCGTAACCGAGATCCCTTACCAGGTAAATAAAGGCCTGATGATAGAGCGTACCGCCGATTTGGTGAATGATAAAAAACTCGAAGGCATATCGGCTATCAGGGATGAATCAAACCGGGAAGGTATTCGTATTGTATATGAGATTAAGCGTGAGGCAAATGCAGCCATTGTATTAAATAATTTGTTTAAATACACCGCCCTGCAAACATCGTTCAGCGTAAATAATATTGCGCTGGTGCATGGCCGGCCAATGATGCTGAATTTAAGGGATCTGATACATCATTTTGTTGAGCACAGGCACGAGGTTGTTATACGCCGCACCAAATTTGAATTAGCTGAGGCACAGAAACGCGCCCATGTTTTAGAAGGTTTATTGATCGCTTTAGATCATTTGGATGAAGTAATTAAACTTATCCGCGCTTCGCAAACACCTGATGAGGCCCGGGAAGGATTGATGGCCGAATTTGGCTTAAGCGACATACAGGCGCGGGCCATTCTGGATATGACCTTAAGGCGGTTAACCGGACTGGAGCGTGATAAGATAAAAGATGAGTACGAAGGTTTAATGAAGCTGATAGATCAACTGAACTCTATCCTTGGGGATGAAGGTTTAAGAATGCAGATCATTAAGGACGAGCTTTTAGAAATAAAAGAAAAATACGGCGATGAACGTAAAACAGAAATGGTACACTCATCGGCAGAAATGCAAACCGAAGATTTTATTGAGGATGAAGATGTTGTAATTACCATTTCGCACGAAGGATATATTAAACGCACACCGCTTACCGAATACCGCAGGCAGGGCAGGGGAGGCAAGGGGTCGTTGGGCAGCAATAGCCGTGATGCCGACTTTATTGAACACTTACTGATCGCGTCGAACCATAATTATATGCTGTTCTTTACCGAATCGGGACAATGTTTCTGGCTCCGGGTATTTGAAATTCCGGAAGGCTCACGTACCTCTAAGGGTCGTGCTATTCAGAACATTATCAATATCCCGAAGGAAGAAAACATCAAGGCATATATTAAAGTGGTTAACCTGAAGGATAAGGAGTACCTCGAGAACAACTTTATTATTATGTGTACCAAAAAAGGCGTTATCAAGAAAACTTCGCTCGAAGCCTATTCACGTCCGCGCGCAAATGGTATTAACGCCATTAATGTTAATGAAGGCGATTCGCTGCTGGAAGCAAACTTAACCAGCGGAACCAGTGAAATTGTAATGGCGCTGAAATCAGGACGGGCAATACGTTTTAATGAATCGAAAGTACGGCCAATGGGCCGTACAGCTACTGGTGTAAGAGGTATTACACTGGAGAACGAACAGGATGAGGTGGTGGGAATGATCAGTATTGATAACCCGGAAACTACGGTATTGGTGGTATCAGAAAAGGGCTACGGCAAACGTACCGATATTGACGATTACCGGGTGACCAACCGTGGCGGAAAGGGTGTTAAAACATTGAATATTACCGATAAAACAGGCAACCTGGTAGCTATAAAGGGTGTTACAGATAAAGAAGACCTGATGATCATTAATAAATCGGGCATAATTATACGCATCGCTATTAGTGAATTAAGAACTATGGGCCGTGCAACGCAAGGAGTGAGGCTGATCACGCTGAAGGGCGATGATGAAATAGCATCGGTAGCAAAAATAGAGCATGATGAAGAGGATGATATTGAAATTGATGCTGAAAATCCCGGTACAGAACCAACGCCCGGTAATATAATTGAATAAAACTATGACTTTAGGTAATTAATCCCGATATTGTATCTTTGTATTAGCAAATCGTTATAACCATCTTTATAAATATGCTAAGATGGGATTACTTTGGCAGTTAGAGACAGGATAAAAAAATGAACCAAATAATAAATTAAACAGTTAACCAATCAATAAACAATCATGAGAATTAAATTTTTGATAGCAGGCCTGTTGGGCTTAGTTACAACAATAGCATCTGCGCAAAAAGGCGAATTAAAAGATGCAAGAGAAGCATATGAAAAATATGATTTGCTTAATAAAACAGGGGCAGCATCATCTTTGGCAACAATAAGCCTTAATACAGCTAAAATAGCAATAGACAAAGCAGCTGCAAATAAAAAAACGTCCGAACTTGCTGAAACATATGCCGTAAAAGGATCGATTTATGCTGCATTGGCCTTAAATGATACTTCACAGGCCAGAACCGCTCCATTATTTAATACGGCTGACGAAGCATTAAAAAAAGCTCAGGAATTAGATAAAGGAGACAATAAAAAAATGATAGATAATGCCAAAACACTTTTGGCCCAATACCAATTAAATAAAGGGGTTAAGCTGTATGGGCAAAAAAAATATGACCAGGCTTATCGTGCATTCGAGTATTACCGGCAGGCTTTCCCAACAGATACAAATGCTATATATTATTCGGGCATTGCAGCAGTAGACGCAGAAAATTATCCTGCAGCTATTACTAGTTATACCAAGCTGCTCACAACCAGGTTCTCCAAAAACGCAAATGTATATCTTGAGTTATCAGCAATATACATGAGACAAAAGGATACTACAACGGCATTAAAAACACTTGGGGAAGGGATACAAAAATATCCTACAAATTCTGATCTGCGTAAAAAGGAAATTGAGCTAAGCCTGCAACAGGGCAAGCAACAGGAGGCTCTTGCAAAGCTTCAAGCCGCTATAGCTAATGACCCTAAGAATAAAATATTATATTATTATGCCGGATTAACCTATTCGATATTTAATGAAGCAATAGACAAGGATATCAAAAAAACAAAAGATGTTACCGCCAAAGCCGCCTTACAAGCTAAAAAAGATGATAATTTAAAAAAAGCATGCGATATGTATATGAAAGGTGTTGAGATCGACCCGAATTATTATGAAGCTAATTTAAATCTTGGGTTCTCTTTGATGAGTCCAGCTATTGATATGTTTAACATTGCTCAGAATTTACCTTTAAGTAAACAAAAAGAATATGACGCTGATATCGAAAAATCAACTGCGATGTTTAATTTGGCTAAACCGTATTTATTAAAGGCCGTTGAATTGAAACCTAACTCAATAGACGCGTTAACATATTTGAAAACTTATTATATGGGTACTAAAGATCTTACACATGCTAATGAGATACAGAAAAAAATAGAAGCGTTACCTACCGCAGCCAAATAGGGGCCACATTTTAAAAGCCTGCTTAACATGTGGGTTTTTAAAATATAGTATTACTTAACATAATGTTAATTATGTGACAAATTCATTAAGATAATATTCAGAGATGTTTTGGTATTAGATTTTAATTTCGATATTTAAACGCTATGGTTGTATCGGAAGGTTTATCGAAATGGGTAATGCGGTTTTACCCGCCATTTTTTTTTCAACGAATTTGGGTAGTTGGGTTCGATAAAGGGTTCCGCGGCGTAAATGTAAAGATCAATAAAAGCTTTTTTAACCGCAACTATAACAATTCAATTTTCGGTGGTACTATTTTTTCTGCTGCCGACCCCTTTTTTCCGATCCTTTTTTACCAGGTACTTACCAATAAAGGCCATAAAGTAATAGCATGGTCAAAATCGGCCGGAATACAGTTTTTAAAGCCCGGGTTGAGTAAATTGCGGTTCAGTATCAATTTAAGTGACGAAGATATAACAGAAGCTGAACAAATATTATATACCGCCGGCAAATATGTAAAAACTCATCCGATTGATATTTATAATGAAACCGGCGAAGTGTGTGTAGTTGTGACGGTCGAAGTTTATGTGCGCAACCTTGATTTTATTGAAAGTGATAATGAAACTGTTTTTAAATGACAAAACCTTCCTGGATAAAGGATTTTATATTTCGACAGATAAAAACCTGTTAAATTTTGAGCTGATCTATGCTTATTTAAGCAATGATTCCTATTGGGCAAAAGGTATACCCGCAGCACGGCTAAAAACGGCTATAGAGAACTCGTTATGCTTTGGCATATATTATAATAAAAACCAGGTTGGATTTGCTCGAGCTATTAGCGATAAAGCCACTTTTGCCTATATTGCCGATGTGTTTATTTTACCCCAATATCGGGGCAAAGGCTTATCGAAATGGTTAATGCAAACCATTACCGGTCATCCCGAATTGCAGGGGTTAAGGCGCTGGTCGCTGGCTACCGCTGATGCCCAGGGATTATACAGCCAGTTTGGATTTACACCAATAAGCCGCCCTGAAAGATGGATGGAAATATTTACGCCCTACCCGGTTAATGATAAAGAAAATGAACATTAAAAAGCTGATTTTTGAGGGCGAAAGTATATCTCTTGACTTTAAGAAAACCATTACCAGCTGCGAAAAAATAGCGCGCACAATGGTATCATTTGCAAACAATAAAGGCGGACGTTTATTGATAGGCGTAGCCGACGATGGAACAATAAATGGGGTAAAATCTGAAGATGAAGAGCGTTATATGATCACCAAAGCGGCTCATTTTTATGCAAAACCGGCCCTTGAACCAGTTTTTGAAGAAGTTTATGTAGATGATAAACTTGTTTTAGTGGTTGATATACCCGAAAGCGCTGTTAAACCTCATTATGCTTTGGCCGAAGACAGAAAATGGTGGGTGTACGTTCGTGTTAAAGATAAAAGTGTGTTGGCCAGCAAAATAGTTGTTGATGTACTTAAACAGTCGGCTAATAAAAATGGCGTATTTATTGAATATTCCTCCAAAGAAAAAGCATTGCTTGAATACCTGGAAAAAACAAGCCGTATTACCGTTAAGGAATACTGTGAACTAATTAAGGTTAGCCGCCGGGCGGCACAGCGCATATTGGTAAATATGGTGCTTTCGGGTGTGATACGTATACATACTACCGAAAAAGAAGAATATTATACCGCCGACTGATCGCTTTTGCAATGAGCTCCTTCTATAACAAATACAGATCATATTACAGTGACAACTTGCGGCTGGCCATACCTGTGGTGATCTCACAGCTTGGTCATACATTGGTTCAAACCTCTGATACCATAATAGTTGGCCATTTTGCCGGAACTGTGAGTTTAGCAGCTGTATCATTAGCAAGCAGTATTTTTGTAGTCCCCCTCATCATCGGCATAGGTATATCCTACGGCTCCACTCCTTTAATAGCCCAGCATAATAGCCGCAAAGAATTTGCAGAATGCGGTCAATTACTTTCCAATAGTTTGTTTATTAATGTTTTAAGCGGGATAGTGCTTTTTGGAATGGTTGCATTTGGCTCGATTTTTTTTCTTGATCATTTACATCAATCCACCGAGGTAGTAAAACAGGCAAAGCCATTTTTAATGCTGCTGGCATCATCGGTGATCCCGATGCTGATATTTAATACATTCAAACAATTTGCCGAGGGGCTTGGGTTCACTAAACAAGCTATGATGATATCCATTTGGGGTAATATATTAAATATATGTTTGGGAATAACCTTTGTAAAGGGTTTATTTGGCATTCACCCAATGGGCATCATGGGCGTTGGCTACAGTACATTGATAGACCGTTGCACAATGGCTTTGGTTATGGGGATATATGTTTTTAGGTCGAAAAACTTTAAACAATATCTAAAGGGATTTGCCTTGATGAATATTGACCGTTTGCGCAGCATAAAAATATTGAAGATCGGTGCTCCGGTAGCTTTGCAGTACACATTTGAAATAAGCGCTTTCAGCGCTGCCGCTGTTATTATCGGGACTATAGGGCTTGTGCAGCTTGCAGCGCATCAAATAGCCATTAACCTGGCTTCTATTACTTATATGATGTCCAGCGGCTTATCTGCCGGCGCTGCAATTAAATCAGGCAACTATTTTGGCGTAAAAGATCATAAAAGCTTGAGGTTATCAACCACCGCCAGCTATCATTTGGTATTGGTATTTATGAGCATAACAGCGCTGTTGTTTACGTTTGGCAACCATTTACTACCCTGGATGTATACTTCAGATAACAAAGTTATACTCATTGCAGCACAGTTACTTATCATAGCAGCTATATTCCAGTTATTTGATGGTACACAAGTTGTTGGCCTCGGGATTTTAAGAGGCATGGGTGATGTTAATATCCCTACCGTAATCACCTTTTTAGCGTATTGGGTGGTAGGCTTGCCTATAGGGTACTATTGGGGAATACATTTAAAATGGGGAATTGCCGGCGTATGGTACGGCCTGGTATTAGGTTTAATGGTATCGGCTGTATTGTTGTTTATCCGCTTTAAACGCATCAGTAAACACCACCGCGATCATCAAACTATCATAATTGCGAAGGATTGATCTATTTATTGGGTTTGCTTACGTAAATATTGCCTTTTATATAAAAACGGTAAGGTAACAAAGCATCCTCCCCCGCATAGGCCACCCCTACCCTCGGCACTGCCGCAATATTTTCACCGGGGATAACAAGCCCCCTATCCTCTATCCATAAGGTATCGCTCTGCAGAGTTATGGCATTTATATTACGCGATATATCCAAAGCTTGCGCAACAGATCCTGGCCCCGAGGTAATGTTGGGCTTTAAAACGCCCATATTCCGTCGTGCTAACATTATTTCTATGCCATCTGTGGGTTGTATGGCCCGGATTAAAATAGCATGGGGCTGCCCTTCAACTGATGTTACTATGTTAAACATTTCATGTATGCCATAACATAGGTACACATAAGCAATGCCGCCCTGCAAGTACATGGTTTTAGTCCGGGGTGTTAAGCGGTTGCCGAAACTATGCGAGGCTTTATCAATTATACCATTATAGGCCTCTGTTTCAACAATATATCCGCCGGTTAGTTCACCGTTAATGCAGGTGAATAAATATTTTCCCAACAGTTCGCGGCTAATAGCAACCACATCAGTACGCCGGTAAAATGATACAGGCAGCTTCATTTTTCTTTCAAAATTTTCTTTAATAATTTATTGATTTGTTTGGCATTGTCATAGATCATAATGTGGGTACCGCCTTTAATTATAGTGGCATTTTTAATTCTTTTACAGGAAAATATAAGGTCGTTGTCGCCTACTATCTGGTAAACGTTGGGTGGTACGGTTTCGTTTTTCCAAAGCAATGCGGCATCCATTGCCCAG
>CAISKH010000499.1 GCA_903885865.1 uncultured Mucilaginibacter sp. | reverse complement strand
TAATGCCGTTTTTTTTAGCCTGGTAATTGGCTTTATCTGCCCTAATGTGGCCATAAGTCAAACTATACAAATGGTATACACCTCGGATGCGCATTACGCCCTTACACGCAAAAACTTTCGCGGAGATACTGATGTGAGCGCAAAAGTTGTAAACGCGGCTATGATCAAAAAAATGAATACCGTACCCGGTTTAACATTACCAAAAGACGGGGGCATAGGAGCAGGTAAAAAAGTGGGGGCCGTTGACTACTTGATACAAACAGGCGATATCGCCAACCGGATGGAAATCCCCTATCAAACCGCGGCAGCCAGCTGGGCTCAGTTTGAAACAGATTATATGCATGGCGTAACGCTAAAGGACCATCAGCATAAACCCGCTAAACTTTTGCTGGCCCCGGGTAATCATGATATCTCAAACGCTATAGGGTTCCCAAAACCCATGAAACCTTCGACAGATCCTACCTCGATGGTGAAAATTTATAACCTCATGATGAAGCCCGTGCATCCAAAAACGAACGAAACTTATAATTACGCTACTGATAAAATAAATTATTCCCGTAATATTAAAGGCGTACATTTTATGTTTATTACGCTTTGGCCGGATTCGGCAGAAAGGATCTGGATGCAAAAGGATTTAGATGGGGTTGCTAAAACTACGCCGGTTATTATTTTTACCCATGACCAGCCTACCTGCGAAGCCAAGCATTTTACCAACCCGGTACCACCTTTTAACATGACCAAAGCCAATAAATTTGAAAACCTGACTGCCGAGCATTATAAAGAAGGGACAGTAGCGGCAAAGGATGACGGAGCAACCAATTTTGAACAGCGTGGATGGGTTAAGTTTATAAAAGCCCATGCCAACATAAAGGCTTATTTTCATGGCAATAGTAATTGGAATGAGTTTTATGTATACAATGGCCCCGATAATGACGTTGCGCTTAATACGTTCAGGGTTGATTCACCGATGAAGGGCAAATATTCATCAGAAGATGAAACTAAATTGTCATTTCAACTTATCTCGCTCGACCCTGTAAAACAGCTATTAACAGTCAGGGAATGTTTATGGGATACAGAACCAACCAACCCTTCATCGAAAATAGTTTTCGGCAGCTCGAAAACCGTTGATCTAAAAGTTAAGTAATTATTACAAGCTAAACATCAGCTTAGCTAATAGTATACGGCCGGGTATGGTATAATTGCTGGAGGTATATACATTAGCTGATAAATATACAGCCGTATAGTTTTGCGTATTAAGCAGGTTTTGTGCCTATAGCTCTATATCCAGTTTTGCTTTAGTGAATTTATATCGTATAGAAGCATCGGCAAATACATATTTCAGGTCATTAGCTTGCTGCTGGCGGGTATAGTAATGATCGCCGGAAACATTGAAGAACAGATTATTTAACGGATTGTAATTTACTGATGCAGTTTGAATTAAACGCTCAAATGTATCACTGGTATTGTTTAAAGTCAATGATTTACTGGTGGTTTGAGTATAATTCGCTTTATAGCTAAAGTTTATATTATCGCTCACTTTAGTGTCAGCGCCAACTCCAAATACACTATTAATTGTACTATACGGCAATATAATGCCATTTTGTATTTGATTGAGCTTAGTAGTTTGCCAAGATACACCACCGCTAAAGGTGGTACGAATTGCAAAGGAATACTTGCTTACAAAACCATTAAACAGCCATGAATCCATATTATTATCAAAAGGCAATACAATACGCTGTTGTATATTATTGGTTAAAATGCTCGAGGTAATGTTATTAGCATTTTGATGGATATAAGCAGCATTTGCACTAAAAAAGAACAGAACTATTGCCTTACGGTAATTAAAACCTAGCGCGGCAGTTTGAGTTCGGCGTTCGGTGAGGTCGGCATTGTTGGCATATAAAGTACGGTAATTGGTGAGGATATCGCCGTGGTATATATCCTGTATACCGCCAATACTATTTTTAAAATTATAGTTTACCGTTAAATAATTTTCAATCCCGGTTTGGTATTTAATATATACACGCGGGTCGAAATACAGGCGGTTTAAGCTTTTATTCAGGTTATAAAAGGGGTCGTTATAGCTTATACCCACCCAGGTAAGTGGCAGCGACACACTGATCTTCAGTATTTTACCGGTCACATCATAATCAGCTTCTGTATATAGTTTATTTCGTGCCCAGGTTAGGCTGTTTTTTGCGCTGTCTGATTCCAGGCCATTGCTATTATTCAATTGAGTTACGGTAAGATCTGAGTGTAATGTTTGCGTTTGTCCGTTAAAGCCCGCTTTATAACTTTGCGTAAAATATTGCCTTGGAATTTTATAGGAGATATAACTATTAACGAAAATCGTAGGCACATTTACATTTTGAGTAAGTTGCGCATAGTTTATATTATTATTAAATATCCCCGGGTTCAAATCAGGAGATATTATATTGCGCTCCGGCTCGTTCGACTTATTAATATAACTATAAACCTCAACAATATTATTGCTTACAAAAGTTCGTATTAAGTTAAATTCGTTGCTGAAATCCAAAAGGTTATCTTTAAAAACCTGGTTAACAGGCGTTCCGTTGGTAATGAGAGATGAGTAGTTAGTATTATGGCTATAATCGGTTATCAAATAATCATTTAAATAGTATTTGGGTTTATTAATATTCACAGTGAACTGCGCGTGCAATATATCGGGCCGGTATTTGTTATTTTGGGTTTCAGTATAATGAACCGTATCCTCGGGTAAAAATATATCGCTTATTTTCCGATAGTCCTGCCGTTGGCTATCGTGCAGATAGGATAAGTTGACGCGCAACTGAACATCATTGTTCAAATTTAGCAGGTTATTCATATTTACTATACCCGACTGATCAAAGAAATAGCGGTTACGCGGCAGGTCAGGATTACCTGCAGTACCTAATGACAACACTGTAGCAGGTTTATCATTATCAATTCTTGCTAAATAGTCTGAAAGGTTATGCGATAGCAGGTCGCCCTGCACATCTGCGCCGGTGTTGTTTCCTTTCAGGTAATTTATGGCTTTGTATTTATCTTTAAACATCATAGCGTTCAGGTCGGCGTAATAATTGCCCGGAAGCCCCGCTCCCACTGTCTCCTGCCCTACCATTTGTAATTTGGCGTCTTTTTTTATGGTGAGGTTCATTGCTACATCGTCAGATACTACTTTATCTTTCATCATTTTAATTGGTTGATGATTTTCTATTATCTGCACCTCATCAACCACACCGTTGGGGATATTGCTGGTAGCGATGTTATACTTATCATCCAGTAAATTATCACCGCCGATATACAGGTTGGATATGGCCTTGCCATTATAACTGATCTTGCCATCATCTGCTACATCAATGCCGGGCAGCTTTTTTATTACATCCCCTATTACCCTATCCTGCGAACTGGTAAAATCAGCAGCCTTATAACTCAGCGTATCTCCGTTGGTACGTAAACGCGGACGAATATTTTCAATAGTAACTACCTGTAACTGGTTTATCGCAGCGTTTAACTTAAAATTATAAGGGGATGTGAAACTTTCTACCGGTTTTGTTTGTTTTTTAAAGCCAAGGCAGTTCACCTCTATGTATAGGCCTGGTTTAACGGCATCAGCCGGTACATTTAAGGTAAAAGCGCCTTTATCATCTGTATTGGTATACCCAATAATAAGGTCCGCTTTGTTTTTTAGATTAACGCTTGCTAGCGAAACCGGCTTGCCCGGGCTATCAACAACTGTTCCTTTTATTTCCTGGGCGAAACATACTGCGGACAGCAACATACAGGCAATAAGTACTCCCGCCCATTTAGTTAGATTTATCATTTCTTTTCGGGCAATTCTAAAGGATTATTTATTACCGGGCCATTTCCATTGGTCTGAAACTTCATTGTGCGGTTCGGCGCGCCCGATTCGGACATTGCCCCCGGAGGCCTCATAGCCATGCCTGAGCCTGCCATTGCCGATTGCATAAAAGCCTGAGGATCTTTACGCATTGCTTCTTTCAAATTAGTAAATTCTTTTTCGGTTGTTTTTACCGCATCAACCGGTAAGGCTATTACGTTAGGGTCAGTATCACTATCATCCATTCCAAACATTTTTACTGTTGCTCCTCCAGGTGTAATAACGGTCGGTGCGTCTGCTTTATTTACAACACTATTAGTAGCTTTAACCTCCTCCATTCCGTCAAACTTAAATACCACCTCTTTTTTGGCATCATAAGCCTCGACAATTAAACCGGGCAGGCCATTAAGTTTCCACGGGCCTGTGTGCAAAGGCACGTCGGGGCAAAACCAGGCAGTGTAGTTGCGGCCCTTAAAATAGGCAGTAGCTTTTTGACAATGAAGGGTACCAAAGCTGGCTGTATCGCTGCTTATTTTCCAACTGATCACCGGCATAGGTTCCTCGATGAGGTAAGAAGTGATCAATTTTTCCTTTCGTACAAATTTATTTTGTAACGGGAACGAATAATATTCGGTGCTGGTGGCCTGACTATTATTAGTAACTTTAATACTCAAAGAACCCGATCCTTTTTGTGCAGCAATTTGATCGGCAATTTGCTTTTTTACCAGGGCATCCTGCATTTTACGGTCATAGCTTTTATATGCGCTTGAGGTTTTGCCCAGGAACAATATCATATTCTCGTTATAGGGTTTGTTGCGGTCGGTAGTATCGCGTAAATGCGAAAATTTATAATGAATGATTGCTTTGGCTGTATCTGTGGTTTGAGCCTTAACAGTATAAATAGTGCATAATGAAACTACTACCAGGGGTAAAATTCTTTTCATGACTTTAATATAATTTAATGTGATACAGATCAAATATAACGAGCAGCTTAGTCAAGCTACGAATATTTCGTAGATATTTAACAATTTTTAACTCTTTCCCGTATACAAGGCTAATTTACGGCGAAATATTTTGTGAGAAATTGAGCTATGTCATTAAAGATATTGAGCCTTGTCATTAAATTAACCGGTGCTCGTTAATTTTTATACTTACCATTTCCAATTAATAAACTATTTTATTTGTATAATTGACTTTGAAATTTCTATCAGTACCCTACAAATGTTTTCAAACGATAAAAATGGATAGGCATAAAAAACACATATTACTTGTTATCCTATTCGGTTATTTTACTATATATAGCGTAACGGCTCAAAATATAACTCCAAAAACTTCAGCCTCAACTATTTTTGGATCTTCGTTCTTCAATTCCCCCTCCCTGTCATTCGGGCCAGGTTTACGAACTACTCCCCCTGCCAATTATACTTTAGGGCCGGGTGACGAATTACTCATAAATATATCAGGCAGCCAGGAATTAAATATACGGCCTATAGTACAGCCGGGAGGTACAGTTTTGATACCCCGGGTAGGCACGGTAAACGTAGCCGGTTTACCCGTATACGCGGCCGCAACCCGTATTAAGACCAAACTCATACAAACTGCCTACCCTTCTCTATCATCCGGGGCATCAAAACTTATTGTATCTCCGGGTAAGCAACGCGACATACATATTACTATTATCGGGGCCTCAAAACCAGGCATTTATCCTGTTTCGCCGCTGGCAACTGTGTTCAATGTGCTTAATTTATGCGGCGGCCCCGGAGATATTTATACCTACCGGAACGTCGAACTGATCAGGAATACTAAGCGTTACGCGGTAATTGATCTGTATAAATTTTTAACATCGGGTGATTTAAGCGGCAACATCCCTTTAAAAGATAGTGACATAATTAATTTCCCGGTCTATAAAAAACGTGTATCTATAAGCGGCCAGGTGAAAACAAACGGAATTTTTGAATTAAATGATGGTGAAAATTTTGAAAAACTGTTATTTTTTGCCGGGGGTTATACCAGTAACGCTTATAAAGCCAGTGTCAGGGTAAAACAACTCTCGGATAACGGAAGTCGAATAAAAGATATCCCCGCATCAGAACTATCGGCTTATTTGCCAACCGAAGGCGATGAATTTACTGTGGATGCTATTGCAGACCATGAAAATTCTGTTAGCATAGGGGGCGCTGTTAACAAGTCGGGCAAATTTGAAATAACACCCGGATTAACTATAGCCGCGGTGTTAAAACGGGCAGGCGGCCTGCAGAACGATGCATTTACAAACAGGGCTATACTTACGAGAACCTATCCTGATGGAAGAATACAGAACGTTGTATTTGATTTGGCTAAAATTATGAATGACGAACATGCAGATATCCCCTTAATTAAGAGAGACGTTATAAAAATAGCTGCTATTAATGATAATACAGATTATAAAGTTCAAATTACAGGTGAGGTGAACAACCCCGGGGAATTTGCTTATACAGAGGGCCTTTCGCTAAAAAATATATTAAATTTAGCAGGCGGCTTTACAGGAGTTGCTCCCTTATACTATATTGAAGTGAGCAGACATATAATTAGCAACCAATCGATCATAGATTCTGTAGCTACAGCATTTACCGTTAGTACAGATAAAGACATTGATATTGAAAAAAATAAATTTATTCTGCAGCCTTTTGATATCGTTACTGTCCGTAATCCCGGATACGAGGCACCACAAAGCGTTAGTATTTCGGGTGAAGTGGTTAATCCCGGCATCTATACTATACAATCAAAAAAAGAACATATAAGCGATTTGATAAAACTTGCAGGCGGGTTAACGTCATTTGCAAATTCAGACAGCCTCTACCTGGTCAGGCAAGCCGGATCGGATAATGCGCAACAGTCGGCAGCGGTTAAAAATACTTCAGCTAACTCCGGAATACTCATAAATTTAAAGAAGATAACAGTAAATCCAGCATCGGTCGAGAATTATGTCTTATCGGGCGGTGACGTGGTACAGATTTTAAAAATGGGGTCATTAGCCAAAGGAAACGATGTGGCGCTTTCTAAAAAAATTAAATCAAAGGGTACCAAAAAATCCAGAATAATTGGCCTTGCAACAGGACTTTTATCAGTAGCGGCATTGCTTTTCGTTGGTATAACTGTATTGGGGAAATAATATAGCTGTATTCCGTTATGCCGATAAACGATGAAAGCCTAAATAGTACGCATACTATTTAGGCTTTCATCGTTTTATTAGTTAGCAATATTATTTACCCGAAAGCGAATATATCCAGTCTAATATCTGTTTAGCTTCATCAGCTTTTAAACCAGGATGAGCAGGCATCATCACATCGCCCCAAACTCCCGTACCGCCGGTCATTATTTTCTTTGTTAGCGTGGTAACCGTCGCATCGTTTTTGGTATATTTTTTTGATACTTCGGTATACGCGGGTCCGATTGATTTTTCATCAACTTTATGGCAAGTCTTGCAGTCTAATGATAACATCAGCGCCTTACCGGCCGCGTATGGTGCCGATGGGTCGGCAGTTACCTCCGTACTGCCTGCTGCTATACTTATTGCCTTACTTTTGCCTGCGGCACCTTTGCTGTCTCTAACAGCAACCGAAACCAGGAAATCCCCTTTTTTCGAAAAAGTGTAAGTAAGGTGTGGTTTAGTAGTTATCCTTTTTATGCCATTGCCCAGGTTCCAGGTATAGGTCATTTTATCATTTTCGGGGTCAGTGGCGTTAACTGCAAGTGAAACGGTTAACGGCAGCTCACCTAACATTTTATCGGATGTTATGCTGGCAATTTCGGGTGCGCGGTTTCCGGGGTTAAAATCAATCCTTGAAAGCCCTGCATCGGCATTTTTGGTAAACCAGCCATTGCCATACTCCAATATATAAAGTTTGCCATCAGGGCCAGTTTCCATATCAATAGGCGCATTAAACTTGGTATTCTCCATAAATGGCTCCATGCCTTCATAATCACCTTCCGGTGTCATACCAACAGCTTTTATCCAGCCACGTACCCAGTCGTATATAAATAGTCTGCCATTATAGTAAGCAGGCAAACCGGGTTTTACATACATATCGCCGTGATAAACAGGGCCGGCCATGGCAGTGCGCCCACCGCTACCTAATTGCCAGAAGTCCCTGGCTATACCATACGGGTACCATATAAAGGCGGGCTGTGCCGGTGGCAGGTCTACCAGGCCTGTGTTATTTCTTGAGTTGTTTACCGGGTGAAGCGGATCAAACGCGGCTCCGGCCTTTCCGGTTGTATAATCATACTCACGGTAAGGCAGGTTAGGCCCAATAAAATAAGGGTAGCCAAAGTTACCTGCCTGGCGGGCCTGGTTAATTTCGTCATATCCTTTGGGGCCATGTGTTGCGAGGCTATCGTTATTAGCATCGGGGCCAACCTCGCCCCAGTATAAATACCCGTTCTTTCTATCAACCGTAATGCGGTAAGGGTTGCGGTTACCCATTACATAAATTTCGGGACGAGTTTTTTCAGTTCCCACCGGAAACAAGTTGCCTTCGGGTATGCCGTAGGTACCGTCGTTATTCATTTTTATCCGGAGTATCTTTCCGCGCAGGTCGTTCGTATTGCCCGAGCCCCTGCGATCGTCATACTGCTCATGACCCGGCCTGTCGTCAAGCGGCGAGTAAGAATTAGTATTAGGCGCGCCTTTAGGAAGGTTGGGCTCATCAAATGGTGTGGTATTATCACCTACAGAAACAAACAGCGTACGATCTTTTCCAAATGCGATGGAGCCACCTGTATGGCAGCATATTTCGCGCATGGCATGTACTTGCAGTATTACCTTCTCGCTCTTATTGTCGATCTTGCCATTAACAAAAGTGAAACGCGATAATTGGTTAACCGAAGTATCAGCCGGGCTGTAATAAATGTATACATAATGATTTGTTTTAAAATCGGGGTCGGCCTGTAAACCCAATACCCCCTCTTCGGCATTTACACCCTTATTGTATTTAGTGTGAAAGTAGGCGTTCAAAAACCCAACCTGCTTAACTTTTTTTGTAAGATGGTTGTATAATACGATAGGGCCCTTACGCTCAACGACCAATACATCCAGGTTAGGCAATATGGTCATTTCGGTGGGTTCATCAAAATAGCCACTTACCAGCATGGTCTTTTTAAAACGATCTTCGGCAGGTGCGCGCGGTATTTTGGCTTTCGCGTAATTTAAAGGAGCATTTTTACCTATGGCATATTTTATCCCCCCCAACACGTGCTGCAAATACAACGGATCGGAATACGATTCGTCAGTATGGCCCAGCGCGGTGTAGAATGCACGGCCGCCATCAAAATCGTGATACCAGGATATAGGGTGCAGGTCTCCTATTTTTTGGAAAGTGGTTGGGCTGTATCTGTTATTTAGAACTGTAGATTCTTCCAGGCTTATCAATACATGAATATCCTTATTCATTAACTTAGGATAGTAAGGCTCATCCACTCTTATCCATTTGTCGGGCAGGTGCTTTGTTGCGATAAAGTTTTTATCAATAACATCGTAAGTTGCCTGTTGGGCCGCCGGGTGAAATGCAAAGTAAGCGCCTATCATACGGCCATACCAGTGCCAGTCGTACATGGCATCTACAGACTCATGTATGCCCACAAACCCACCGCCTGCTTCTATATAACGTTGCAGGTCGGCCCGCTGGGCGGCATTAAAAATATAACCGCCTGTTCCATATCTACCCGTTCCGTAGCCATTCAAACCATAGCCTTCTGACCCTACTATACCTGATATACTTATAAATATCAGCGCAGAGTATCGTTTCAGGTTGCTTTCTTCAAATTTTGTAACATCCGTGGTGGTGTCAACTATAAAGTTGTTCTCCTGTCCCAGTTTAAACATGGCTTTTATGGCCGGCCCTATAGAGGCATGGTGATAACCAAGGGTTTTTGTAAAAACTAATACGCGGGGCTTTACCTGCGCCTTAACCGGCGTGGGGCCGGCCATAATTGTTGCTAATAAAACAAAGCTTAAAAAGCTAAAAAACTTCAATTTCATGTTGTTTATAATTTAGTATCGGTTTGG
>CAISKH010000498.1 GCA_903885865.1 uncultured Mucilaginibacter sp. | reverse complement strand
AGTTTTTGAAGCGCTTGTAGTTACTCCAAGCCTTTTCCACTATTGTTCCCCCTTCAGGGGGTTAGGGGGTTCGCCAGCTTTTATACATATTGATCAATCCATTCGTCGAAGAATCATGCGAAGAAACTTTATCATCAGTTCTTAGCTCGGGCAATATTTTACCGGCTAATTGCTTGCCCAACTCAACACCCCATTGGTCGAAGCTATAGATGTTCCAGATAATGCCCTGCACAAATATTTTATGTTCGTACATGGCGATTAAGGAACCTAAAGTTCGCGGCGTGATCTTTTTAACCAATATAGAATTGGTAGGACGGTTACCTTCAAACTCTTTAAATGGCGCCAGTTTCTCAATTTCTGCTGCTGTTTTGCCTGATGCTTTTAATTCGGCAACTACTTCCTCACGCGTTTTGCCGTTCATTAACGCTTCGGTTTGCGCGAAGAAATTAGATAACAGCATAGTATGATGCTCGCCCAGCGGGTTATGCGTTTGCGCTGGCGCAATAAAATCGCAGGGAATTAGCTTGGTGCCCTGGTGTATAAGCTGATAAAAAGCGTGCTGTCCGTTAGTGCCCGGCTCGCCCCAGATTATAGGACCTGTTGAGTATTCAACAGGTTTGCCATTGCGGTCAACGTGTTTGCCGTTGCTTTCCATATCGCCCTGCTGAAAATAGGCGGCAAAGCGGTGCATATATTGGTCGTACGGTAATATGGCATTGGTTTCGGCCTCAAAAAAATTATTGTACCAAATACCTATCAACCCTAAAATAACAGGTAGGTTTTGACCGGGCTCCGCAGTTTTAAAATGATTATCCATAGCATGCGCACCGGCCAAAAGTTCGGTAAAGTTTTCAAAACCGATGCTTAAAGAGATTGATAAACCAATAGCGCTCCATAACGAGTAACGGCCGCCAACCCAATCCCAAAACTCAAACATATTCTTCGTGTCGATACCAAATTTTGAAACACCCTCGGCATTGGTTGAAAGCGCCGCGAAATGTTTGGCCACATCATTATCCTTGCCGCCGCTTTTTATGAACCAGTCGCGGGCGCTATGTGCGTTGGCCATGGTTTCCTGCGTGGTAAAAGTTTTTGAGGCGATAAGGAACAGCGTAGTTTCGGGGTCAAGCCCTTTTAAGGTTTCAACTATATGCGTACCATCCACATTGGATACAAAGTGCAGGTTCAAATGATTCTTATAAGCTTTCAGTGCCTCCGTCACCATTACCGGCCCCAGGTCTGAGCCGCCGATACCGATATTTACCACATCAGTAATCGGTTTGCCGGTATAGCCTTTCCACGAGCCGGAAATAATGGCTTCGCTAAATTCCTTCATGTGCTGCAATACCTTATTTACATCAGGCATTACATCTTTTCCATCCACATAAATTGGCGTATTGCTTTGGTTACGCAAAGCGATATGCAACACCGGGCGGCCCTCCGTGGCATTTATTATTTCTCCGCTAAACATGGCATTAATCGCATCATTTACCATACATTCTTTCGCCAACTGTAGCAATAAGGCTATAGTTTGATCGGTAATGCGGTTTTTAGAATAATCAAGCAATATTTCTTCAAACTGAACAGAGAATTTGGTTAATCTTTGATTATCAGATTCAATTAATCCTTTCAGGCTTTCAGAAACCACGTCGATATACTGGTCGGCTAAATATTTATAGGCTTGGGTAGTGGTGAAATCAATGTTTGGCAGCATAATTGATATTTTTAGTGTAACAAAAATAGAATTTAATATTAAGCTCTATATTAAATTTTT
>CAISKH010000497.1 GCA_903885865.1 uncultured Mucilaginibacter sp. | reverse complement strand
TTTGCCTAACGGAGTTTTTAAAATAGCCACGCATAGAATAGACTATAAATTTAACACCTGGATAAATTCGGGTAAAACCGACGCCAATATGCGGCGGGTGGTAATGCCTAATCCTGATTTTGTTTACAGCGCTTTGTTTTATGATGTCACTGATAACAACGTTAAAGTATCGGGCGCTTTTCCCGATTCTACTTATGCCTCTATCTCTTTTTACGACGACCGGTGCCAGCCATATTATGTTTATAATAATTTGGATTCAATTCGAAAAGGAAAGTTTGAACTTACATTGAGCAACCATGAAGTTAACGATGCGCGTACCGTGCGTGTAAAGACTGACAAAGGCGTTATTATTTGCCGGTTTCTTAAATCTACCGATAGCAGCTACCCGCAACTGGTGCCTTACCAAAAAATGCTGAAGTGTGAAATAAAATAACCCTATAATTTAAGCTGCCGAAGATGTTTATTTGCGGCATACATGGAAGTAACCAAATACATAGTTGAAGTATTAAAATGGGAAGAAAGCCCATGGGAAAGTTACGCCGACCTAAACGGTAATATGAGCTTTGGCCTTGTATTATCAAAACCCGACGAGGATGAACCCGATCATTCGTATTTCGCTATTCGCCCTTTGCTTAAAATAACCAATAGCGGTGGGCATGCGGTTTTTGTGGGCGAAACAAAAAGTGTGGTACGCTTAACCAATAAAGGCATTGCACCCAAACCCGAAATACTATTTGAAATTATTGAAGATGCCGCCCGCGAGTTTGCTAAAATATTTTTGGAGCGGACCACACATAATCCGCACATTCATCACCCCATACCAAGGCCGGTATTTAAAAGTTTACAAGCGGTAATTGAAGATTGTTTGAATGAGGCATACCCGAAAGATTAGCGCGGTAAATACTTTCTATACTGCCCCACTGCCTCAGCGTATCGCCCAATATTAATACCCGAAGTCGAATATAAAGAGTGCGTTTCAATTCTTCGGCCCGTTAAAATAAAATGCCCGTTAATAGGGGGCTTACTTTCGTTAATTGTATAATCAATATTGTTTTCGGCAAGATGCTCATAAAATACCCTATGTGCACTTACCTGGCCCGAGCTACCGGTTAGTATAATAGTGTGTATTGATTTATGCGCTTTTAGTATTTTCAAAATATCCATTTTCTCAACCACTTCAAGGTCGCTGTCCTTCGAGCTGGTTGCCACTTTTCGTGTGCAGGAGTAAATGGTATCCGATATTGCAATACCCTTTTCATTACAAAGTGCCATACGTTCTTTTGCTGCTTCCTCGCCTTTTATGTGATGAAACGGGTGCTTGTAAATTTCACTCAACATGCGCCAAAAAAAATTGGCCCTGCCCGGGTAAAAAGAATTAAAGCGCCAGTTTTTATTATGCGTAGGGAAACTACCCAAAATTATGCACTGCGCATTGGGTGGAACAAAATTTCCGAAAGGATGAATTTCAATCATTGTTGATTACGGAAACTTTGGAAACTTACTCCAATCAGGTTTGCGCTTTTCAATAAATGCGTTCTTACCTTCCTTGGCTTCGTCGCTCAGGTAATAAAGCAAGGTGGCATTGCCTGCAAGCTCCTGTATGCCCGCTTGCCCGTCAAGCTCAGCATTAAAAGATGATTTGAGCATACGTATTGAAAGAGGCGATTTATCCTGTATCTTTTTGCACCACTCAACAGTTACATCTTCCAACTTGTCCAAAGGCACTACTTTATTTACCAGGCCCATATTCAAAGCATCTTCCGCATTATACTGGTCGCACAAAAACCATATTTCGCGTGCTTTCTTCTGTCCAACGCAGCGTGCTAAATAGCTTGCACCAAAGCCACCATCAAAGCTGCCCACTTTAGGGCCGGTCTGCCCGAAGATGGCGTTTTCGCTGGCAATAGATAAGTCGCAAACAACATGCAACACATGTCCGCCGCCAATAGCAAAGCCGTTAACCATGGCAATTACTGCTTTGGGTATTGAGCGTATTTGCTTTTGCAGGTCAAGCACATTAAGGCGCGGAACGGTATCTTTACCAATATAACCACCATGTCCTCTTACATTTTGGTCGCCGCCGCTGCAAAATGCTTTATCACCCTCACCGGTTAAAATAATAATCTCAATATCCTGGCTATCTCGGCAGGTATTCATGGCATCAATCATTTCCTTTACCGTTAGCGGGGTAAATGCATTGCGGTAGCGGGGGCGGTTGATGGTTATTTTGGCTATGCCTTCAAAAAAATCAAACTTTATTTCCTCGTAATCCTTAATCGTTTTCCAGTTTCTCTTTTTCATGTTTCTATGTGTTATTATGATGTTGCTTTATGGTTCTTTATAAATTCAAAATACCCTTTATAAACTTCGGCGCTTAGCTTTCCATCTGTTTTAATTTCGAGTATAGCAGGTTTGCCATTGTGCGGATGGAAAAACGTAGCCAGTATTTTTTGTAACCGCTCCTCATGGTCGCAAAAATAATAAGGTATATCATACATCTCAGCCAAATGCCGTGCGCTTAAATTGTGCCTGGTTTCGAAGAATTTTTCAAAGTCATTCACCTTTGTGGGGCCGTTCAGCAATCTAAAAATATTACCTCCCGAGTTATTAATTACAATAATGCGCAAAACGGGTGATAGATAGTTATTCCACAAAGCATTCGAGTCGTAAAAGAAACTTACATCGCCCACAACGCAAATGGTTAATTGTTTAGTGGTATAAGCAGCACCTGCCGCTGTGCTAATACATCCATCAATACCGCTGGTGCCCCGGTTTGCATTAACAATTACTGAATCGTTATGGGCTACCAAGTTTGAGTAGCGAATAGGAGTAGAGTTGCCATATTGAATATGAGCATTAACCGGAAACGCCTTAGCCAAAAGCTCAAACACCTTCAAATCACAAAAATCAATTTTCTCGAAGTATTTCTCAGCGAGCCTATTCGCCTGCTGGTGAATCGCCTGCCATTTAGATGCGTATAGCGAACTAATAACCGGTGAGGCTAAAAAGCAATCCAAGGCATCGTTTTCGCTAATAGGATATTGGTTAGTAGCAACATCACATATATCGTGCTTTCTATGCTCCTTGTACGGCGAAATATCCCAGTGGTATAGCGGCTTATTGGCTTTTAAAACCTGTCGTAGTTTTTTTGAAATGATTTGATTACCGATTGTCATAACAAGCTCTGGTACAAAATCTGTTACCCCTTTAGTTTCTATCAAATCAAGGCAGCTATCATAATTATTAATTGCTCCGCTAATATGCAGATTAGATGCCGTTTCAGTGAGTAC
>CAISKH010000496.1 GCA_903885865.1 uncultured Mucilaginibacter sp. | reverse complement strand
TCCTTCGTCGTTTAAAAAGCCGCTGGCATACAGGTGGTTTACTATATCGTACTCAAAAACCGAATTTGGTTTTTCGCCAAGCTCAAGCTCATTAAAATCGCGATTGTTTTTTGCGCTCCTTGCTTTTATCAATCTAAATAAATCTGCCCTTTTATCAGCATAACCGAAGTTATAAACGTCAAAAACAGCCTCTGATAGTTCAAGGGGCTTATCATCGTCAAAGGTATACATCCGGTAAAAGCCGCGGATAATATGTGGATGGTTAATATAATTTTCGGGGATGCGGTTTAGCGCTTTTTGTAGGATTTTCTGCGCGTCATAGTAGGCTATATCCACCTCTTTTAGTTCGGTGCTGTTTCTTTCGAGCGCGATGTTTAATTGTTCTCCGCTCTTCAGGGTTGTTATTGGTAATAGTTTGGTTTTAAAGCCAATGCACGATACCTTCAAGGTATCATTGATGTTGGCAGCGGGTATAATTAAAGCGAACATTCCTGCGGCATTGCTGGCGGTGCCAATGCCTTTCCTGTTTATGGTAACACCAGCCCTCTGAACAGGCTGCTGATCATCAAGCGAGATTATTTTACCGTCAATGCTTATACCAACTTGCTGCGCGTGAGCCTGGCAAGCTAATACTATAAGTAATAATGCAAGAAACGTACGCGATAGCTGGGTTTTCATAATGTAAAGGAAAACAGAAAATATTACAATACAATATTTATGAGATAAAGGCTTGTATTGATGCGACGAGTACCTGATTTTTTCGCAAAAAGCAATCTATTCATTTACGATATAGGCTTTTGTATCCTTATTTACATTTTCATTCCGGCCATGCTATTATCGTTCCCGTTTTTAAATATCGCTTCACTGTTCAATAAATAAGCGCCGTTAATTACGATAATATCGCCGGCCTTTAACCCCGAAAGTACGGGAAGGTAGGATTGGTTGCCGTTTCCAGTTGTAATGACTTTGGGCGAAAAACTATTATCGACATTTTTTACCCATACCTTGCTGCTGTTACTACCCGTTAAAATTGCGGAGGCGGGTACAGCTAGGGCGCGGGCATTACCCGAAGCAATAGAAATATAAGCCAGCATTCCCGGCCTGATCAGTCCCTGTGGATTAGAAATACTTACCCTGATCAGATCCACTTCGGAAGCTCCTGATAATTCAGGATTGCTAAATTCTACCCTGCCATTAATAACCCGGCCCCCCAGGTCAGGAAAGGTTACACTTACCCGGTCATTTTCTTTATAGTTCCCTGTTTCATTGGCATAGAGCTGCGCTTGAACCCATAAATTGTTTAAGGCTTGTGTTTTTAGAATGGGCATCCCTTCTGTTACATAATCGCCTTCATGAACCCCTATTTCGCTTACTGTGCCGCTTATTTTACTTACTACAATTGTTGTTGCAGCAACTTTTCCAGAAAGGGCCAGGTTCCTGATCTGTGCCGGTGATA
The DNA here is from genome assembly GCA_903885865.1 of uncultured Mucilaginibacter sp. GTDB lineage: Bacteria > Bacteroidota > Bacteroidia > Sphingobacteriales > Sphingobacteriaceae > Mucilaginibacter. The sequence continues at coordinate 7,592 of CAISKH010000496.1, read as the reverse complement.
AACCCCATAATTGCAGCTTATTTTCGGCGGCGTTGATGAGTTGCTGGTAATCTACATCGGGGTTATGCAACAATTTTTGTTGTTGTTTAGCTAACAGGTATTCTTTTTCTGCTTCCTGTAAATCTTCACTGTAAATGGAATAAACAGGCTGGACCGCTGCTATTTTTTCGCCGATGGCCCGTACAAATAATTGCTGTATCCGCCCTGCTGTTCTCGCACTTAATTCTTCGGTTTTATTTTCATCAGTTGTTACCGTTCCGGTAAGGGTTTTTTCGAGCCCGGTATTTTCTTCCCTTACCGTATCAGTTTGTATGCCTGCAAGCTGTAGCTGTGTGGCTGTTAAAACGATCTTATCGGACATCTTAATATTATTCGCTGTTAGCTCCACTTTAATAAGTTTCATGCCGCAGATAGGGCAATTGCCGGGATGTTCCACATGCACTTGCGGGTGCATAGAACAGGTATAATAAACTTTACCTGCTGTATTCGCTGTTAAAGTTTGCGGCTTTTGCCTGCAGGCTGCTGAAAGGGTGACTATAAGTAAAATAAAAGCGGCGTATTTTAAGAGTTGTTTATTCATGGCCCTGTGTTTTAATAAAGTTCTCACTATCTGTTAAATATTGCGCATTTGATGCCAGGCTATCGGTAACGGATAAGCCTTTGGTAATTTGTATCTCATTACCATTTATAGCGCCTGTACTAACCCGATGGGCCTCGTAGGCTGCGCCAGCTTTTAGCCAAACTATTTGTGTTTTGCCCAAATCGGTCATTGCCGTACGGGGTATCCATAAGCCCTTTGTTTCCCCGGTTTTTATTTCGGCTTTAACCAGGCTGTTTACTTTGAGGGAATGGTCCATATTGTCAATATAAACCCTGATTGTGGTGGTTTTATCACCAACCTCTAAGGAAGGTTCAATGAAATTTACCTTGCCCAATATTGTCTTTCCCGGTAAATCAGGCAGCGTAATTTTAACCGGCTGATTCAATTTTAACCCCGCGATAACATTTCTGTCAATTTTAATAATTGCCCATAACCGGTGAGGGTTAACCATATTAAACAAAACCTGTCCTTTTTCTACATACATACCCTCCTTAATGGGTAAAGGCAGATTGTTGGTGAAATTTGGTTCAGGTTTCGTATCGGTAGTACCCGGCATCTGGCTGTGTGCCACATCATGAACATGCCCCTCGTAAGGACTATATACCGGCAAACTATAAAATGGCTTACCACTCTTTACAACCTGGTCTGTTTGCGCGTTGCTCATGCCCAACAATAGCAGTTTCTGTTTTGCCGAATTGATCAACGCGGTTTCATCCGGCGAATTTTTAGCCAGGAAGATTAGGTCCTGTTGCGCGGTAACCATATCCGGGCTGTAGATATCAAAAATATGCTGTCCCTGGTGAATTTCCTGGAAGGCATATTTTATATACAGCTTTTCGATACGGCCCGAAAACCGGGAAGCAATATTGTTAAATGTGCGTACATCAAAATCAAGGTATCCCTCGGCTGAGATGGTTGTTGGTATTTCCTTTTGTTCGGGCGTGATAGCGGTAACCGAAGAAACAACAGACGAGTTAACCGGTTTCAAAACCGTATTCAAACTAATGCCTGCACCCTCGCTGGCCTGGCCGGATATCTTCACCAATGTCATACCGCAAATAGGGCAACTGCCCGGATGGTCTTGTCGTATTTGATGGTGCATAGGGCAGGTATACATCACGGTATTGTTGGCCTGTACAGTAACAACCGCCTTTTTATGATCAGTACAAGCGCTTGCTATAAAAAGTAATGCGATTAACGCCGTCAGGGTTATTTTAATTGGTCTCATTTTCTTTTTCATAAGTTACCTGTAAGATCAATACTTCCTGTAACCGGTCTAAAGCATCCATTCGGACTGATTGTAAATTCCTGATTGCATCCAATACCGATGGCAGATCGCCGGTGTTTTGCTCATACGCCTGTAAAGATGTTTTATAAGTATTTTGTAAAGCGGGAACAATGTTTTGGCTATAGTTTTTGAGCTGCCTTTTTTTGCTGCTTATAGCCGCTCTTAAACCAGCCAGTTGCCCTTCGGCCTGGTTGAGCACATCCATTTTTTGCTGTTGCAACTCTTCCGCTTCATACCGGATGCCTTTCAGGTTAGCTTTATATTCCTGTGAGGCCCATGGAACAATAGGTATGGTAACCGAAGCCATAAGGATATACTGATTAGCCATTCCTCCATAACTAAACATGTGCCCGGCCTGCACGCCAAAATCGGGCTTGCGCTTGCTGTATTCTATTTGGGCGTTTAATCGCTGTAAATCGATATTACGACTAATTGCTTTGAGATCGCTTCGTGTGTTTGCAAGGCTGGCCGTATCTGTTATCGCCGTTTCATAATCTTTTAGTACAATAGTTGTATCTACAGTAAAAGTGGTTTGCTTACCCCGGTTCATCAGTGTATTAAGCATAATGTTCTTCTGGTTGATCTCGTTGTTTAACTGTTCACGGGTATTGTCAAGCTCCAACAAGTCGGCTTTGGCCTTGTAAATGTTAGGCAGCTTTTCCTTACCATAAGTAAGCCTGATGTTCGCATCCTTAAGCATATACTCTAACTGGTCTTGCATACGCTGCAATAATGCTAGTTTCTTTTCAAGCACTACCCGTTCAAAATAATATTGCTTTGCCTGAGCAATGAGTTGATTTTTCATATAACCCTTATCCTCTGCCGTTACTTTTGCCATTCCTTTCATATAATCCTCTTTTGCCCGAAGCTTTGCTGGGTTGGTAAACATTTGCTCTGCCTGGATCATAAATGAACCGCCATTGGGGTTAAACTGGTACGGCACCTGGTATTGGCCCGCGCTTACCTTTGGCGCATCTAAACTTTTTGCCCCGGCTGCATAGGCATCCTGCGCTTTAGCTTTGGCACTATAAACCTGTAATGCCGGGTTGGTAATAACCCGTGCCAATACACTATCTAAAGGCAGGCGTTGTGCTGTTGCTGATAAGCCCACAAGGCAAACCAGCAGGCTATACGTGATTTGATATTTCGTTTTCATTTTATTATTCCTTTACATCTAATACTTCCAGTTTGCCATATTTTTTGAGTTCATACTCCTTAACCATCAAAAAGATGAGTGGGGTAACCAGTAAAATATGTGTTGAAGAAGTTAATACCCCGCCAATCATCGGCAGTACAATAGGCAGCATAGCATCGCTGCCTGCCCCGGTTGCCCATAACACCGGCACCAAACCAAACAAGGCCACACAAACCGTCATGAGTTTTGGCCGCAAGCGTTTCACCGCGCCGTTCATTGCATAAACGCGCAGGTCTTCTTTAGTGATTGTTTCCTTCGAATTACCTTTGAGCGCTACCAATTGCTGCATGGCATCGTTAAGGTATATCACCATTACTATACCCGTTTCGACAGCGATACCAAACAGGGCTATAAACCCGACAGCCACCGCAACTGATAAATGCACCCCGAAGAAATACACCATATAGGCCCCGCCAATTAAAGCGAAGGGAATAGAAATGAGACTGAAAAATGCTTCCCTTATTGAATGAAAGGCGAAGTACAGGCAAAGAAATATAATAACGAGCACGACAGGCAAGATCATTTTTAATGTTCTTTCTGCTCTTATCAGGTTCTCATACTGCCCGCTCCATTCAACATAATAGCCCTTGGGTAAAGTTTTTACCATACTGTTTAGCCTGTCCTGTGCTTCTTTTACGGTGCTGCCCAGGTCGCGGTCGCGCACGTTAAATAATAGGGTACCACGCAACAAAGCATTTTCAGATTGTATCATGTCCGGGCCATCGCTTATGCTAATATCTGCCACATCTGATAAAGGAACCGGGCCATTGCTCGAAGTTTGCACTAAGGTGCGTTTAATCGCGTCGAGGTTGCTGCGGTAGTCTTGCGCCAAACGTGCGTTTACACTAAAACGCTGCCTACCCTCGATGGTGGTTATTAAATTCATACCCCCCAAAGCGCTTTCCACCACCTCGTTTACATCATCAACACTAAGTCCATACCGGCCTATGGCATCTTTATTAACTTGTATATCCAGGTACTTGCCGCCTGTGATGGGGTCGACGTACAAATCCTTTATGCCGTCAACACCCTGCAATGCCTGTTTCATTTGGTTGGATAAGGCATAAATAGTATCGAGGTTTTGCCCGTAGACTTTCAACCCTACATCGGTACGGATACCAGTTGAAAGCATATTAATGCGGTTAATAATGGGCTGTGTCCAGCCGTTTACAACGCCGGGTATTTGCAGTTTGGCGTTTAGTTCATTAATAATATCTTCCTTTTTAATACCCTTGCGCCATTCGTTTTTGGGTTTTAACAGGATGATCGATTCCGTCATGCTGATGGGCGAATTATCTGTAGCGGTATTTGCGCGCCCGGCTTTACCCAAAACGTTGGCTACTTCGGGTATACTTTTAATGATCTTATCCTGAACCTGCAACAACTGTTTAGCTTCCGCATTGGATACATCCGGCTGGGTAACCGGCATAAACAGGATGGTGCCCTCATCCAAGGGCGGCATAAATTCACTGCCCAAAGAAAGCAGCAAGGGTATGCTGATGAGCAGGGCTACAATATTAATGATCAAAGTAGTTTTGCGCCATGTTATGCACCAATTAAGTATGGGCCGGTATATTCTTTCTAACCCACGGTTTAAAGGGTTATGGTCATCGGGCCTTAATTTTCCTTTCAGAAAAAACGAGATCAGTACGGGCGCCAGCGTTACCGCGAGGATGGCATCAATGGCCAGTATAAATGTTTTTGTCCAGGCCAGGGGGCCGAACAATTTACCTTCCTGTCCTTCCAAAAGGAACACGGGGAGGAATGACGCTACTATTATTAATGTTGAAAAGAACACGCCACGGCCCACCTGCTTACAAGAATTTTCTATGATTTTTATTCGTTCTGCTGTGGTCATGATCTTTCTTTTTGTTGTGCGATAGATAAATTTCTATGCGAGTTTTCAACCATCACTATCCCGTTATCTACAATTACCCCGATAGCTAACGCGATACCTGTTAACGACATAATATTAGAGCTAATGCCAAAGGCATTGAGTAATATGAAGCTTGTAGCTATTGTAATGGGAATTTGGATAATGATGCTTAACGCGCTTTTTAAACTCAAGAGGAACAGGATCACAATGATAGACACCGTGATCATTTCTTCGATCAGCGTATGTTTTACAGAGCCAACCGCGTTTTCAATCAGTTCGCTGCGGTCATAAGCAATGTTAAAACTAACACCGGCAGGCAGGCCTTTTTGAATATTCGCCATTTTATCCTTTACGGCATGGATCACCTTATCCGCATTCTCACCGTAGCGCATTACTACAATTCCGCCAACCGCTTCGCCATTTCCGTTCCGGTCAAATATGCCCAGCCGCTCGTCGCCCCCCATTTGTACGGTGGCGATATCTTTTATTTTGACAGGTATGGTATTGTTTACGCCTACCGCTATATTTTCTACGTCGCCCAAGCTTTTGATATAGCCCAGGCCGCGAACTATGTAACCCGTGCCGTTCATTTCAAACTTGCGGCCCCCCACATCATTATTATTGCTTTTAACCGCTTTCAATACCTGCGACAGCGGAATATTGTAATAATTGAGTTTGTTAGGGTCGATAGTTACCTGGTATTGTTTTTCAAAACCGCCGAACGAGGCAACCTCGCTAACACCCGGAACTGTTTGCAGGCCAAGTTTTACATACCAATCCTGCAGGGCCCGTTGTTCACCCAAATTCATGCCTTTGGCATCCAGCGTGTACCATAAAATATGGCCCACGCCTGTTCCGTCGGGCCCCAAAGCGGGTGTTATGCCCTGGGGCAATAAGCGCTGCGCATAATTCAACCTTTCCAATACCCGGCTGCGTGCCCAGTATATATCGGCTTTATCTTCAAAAATAATATATACAAAGCTCATCCCGAACATGGAGGTTGCCCGGATGGCTTTTACTTTTGGGATGCCTTGTAAATTGCTCACCAGCGGGTAAGTTACCTGGTCCTCCATGATCTGCGGGCTGCGGCCCTGCCATTCGGTGAACACGATCACCTGGTTATCCGACAAGTCGGGAATGGCATCAATAGGGTTTTGGCTAACGGCATAACCGCCCCATGCAAACAGGGCTATGGCGATCAGCAAAACGATATACCTGTTTTTTAGCGAAAGGGTGATAAGTTGATTGATCATCTTAATGGTTTTAATCAGTCCCGCGTTATGCCGGACTGAAATGAATTACATTTTCACAGGTTCGGGTTTCTTTTTTGCCGGTTCTTTTTTCACCAGGGTCATGCCGCATTTAGGGCATTTCCCGGGTTTGTCGCTTAATACTTCCGGGTGCATGGTGCAAGTATATTGCACTTTTGCCGGGTTTGATTTTTTTGTTGTATCGGCAGCTATTTTGCCGTTATGAAGGTCAATGGCGAAAACGGTTGCTGCCGCAACCAGGATGGCTATAGCCAATAGCATTACTTTTTTCATGAATTTTAAAAATTAAAATGGATAAATAACATAGGCAAAACCGATGTATTGATTATAAATTAAGATGATGGATTTAATTTAAAAGATAGCCGGTTTACAGACTGCGAAAGTCTATAAATAAAACCTACAGGTCAGATCCTGTAAGTGCAGTTGAGGGTATAAGCAGGTATAACCGAATGCTCAGGCGGGGCATTTCCCTTATAAACTATTTTAGTGCGTACCAAGCCTATGAGAGGTTCGTTATCCAGGCTGTTAAAAGATGGAATGAGTACAGGAGCAGGATGAATTAAAGAAAAAGAAGCCGCGTTGAAATGGCTGTCCCTTACCTTGAAACTTTGTTTTTCGTTCTTACAGCAATTATTCTTTTTAGCCGGTTTGTTACCGGTATTATCAGGCGCGCCATAGGTTATAGTTACCGAAGCCAGTTTACCGCAGCAAAAAAAACGGCTCACCTCCATACCCACACAGGATAAAAGGTAAATAGCCGTTAGTAAGATGAGCGCGGTGCGTTTCATTAATTCAAATATATAGATTTTATTCTCTTACTTTTAAAGTGCTTGTTTAATAGCAACAATGAGATATATAATCTAACACAAAAATTCGTTAATAAAATCTGCGTTGCTATGATTATCAACATATTGAAAGGTGATGGTTGTCACTTATTCTCTATTTAGCTCTTACAATGCTAAAATTTGGTTTGGGAATGGTATAAAATAAAATTGCCCTCCGCCGATGGGCGGAAGCCAATGAAATTGATTTGCAGGGAGACTACAATATTTATAGCGAAATTTCGCTTTACCGGCCTCCAACCGGCTGCAACAGACTTACGCGGTTGTCTTCCGTATCCTGAAAGGAAATCCAAAGGCCTACCCCGGGAATCATCTGCGGCTCCATGGTGTGGCCGCCTGATTCGTCCATTGATCCTAATATTTTACCCCCTCCGGCTTCTACTGCCTTCATGGCACCATATATATCCTGAACAGAGATGACAACCGACGGCGCATGCGAAAGCGGATTTTCCATCTTCTGATAAAAGCCGCCGTTGATGGTGCCCGGTGTTTTTACCATGCCATTATTGTCCGTCTCGG
>CAISKH010000495.1 GCA_903885865.1 uncultured Mucilaginibacter sp. | reverse complement strand
GACGACATTTGGGGTTTTGGCGTGCCCGCATTAAACAAGGTTGGTGTAGCGTGGGTAAACCAGCGCTCGCTCATCAGGTTATAGGTTTTGATGGCGCTTTCAATATCCTCTTTATGGATACCTACCGATACCCGCATAAATAAATGCTGCGGGCGCTCGGCTATTTTGCCATCCAGTTTTAACAGGTATGATTTTTCGAGGGTTTTAAAGCCAAAGTAGTCAAAACCAAAATCGCGGTCGTAAATAATGCTGCTGTCCAGTATTTCGGCATTATCTCTTATTATTTCCCATACATCATCAGCCAGTAAGGCTGCTTTTTTGCCATTTTTAGGGTCTATGTAGTCGTATAAATTCTTCATCGTTTCCGAGAAGGACTTGATGGTATTTTTATGCAGGTTAGATACCGCTATACGCGATGCCAGTAACGCGTAATCAGGGTGCTTCGTAGTTAGGGACGCGGCGGTTTCGGCGGCAAGGTTATCCAGTTCGGAGGTGGTTACACCATCAAACAGGCCTTCAATTACTTTTTTCGCTACATCAATCGGATCAACCAATGCAGGGTTTAAACCATAGCACAGCTTCTCGATACGTGCGGTGATCTTGTCGAATTTTACGGTTTCCTGCTTACCGTCTCTTTTTACTACGTACATAATTTTGGCATTTTGTGGTTAGTATTGGGGCTAACCGGTTTACTATTTATTTAATAACTGGATATTTTTCTACTCTTTAAAAATCCTCGTCTAAAGAGAACGACTTGCTTTCCTGCGTGTTCAGCACGCCGCTTTTTTGGTAATCGCCCACTCTTTTTTCAAAGAAGTTGGTTTTGCCCTGTAATGATATCATCTCCATAAAATCAAACGGATTGCTCGCGCCGTACACTTTATCATAGCCCAGTTCGCCCAGCCACCTGTCGGCAACAAACTCAATATACTGGCTCATCATTTTGGCATTCATGCCTATCAAACTAACCGGAAGGGCATCGCTTATAAATTCTTTTTCTATTTCAACCGCGTCGGTAATAATGGCTGTAGCCGCTTCTTTTGATAGTTTGTTATCCAGCATACGGTACAACAAACACGCAAATTCGCAATGCATACCTTCATCACGCGAAATTAACTCATTACTGAAAGTGAGGCCCGGCATCAAACCGCGTTTCTTTAACCAGAAGATTGAACAAAAACTACCCGAGAAGAATATGCCCTCAACAGCAGCGAAGGCAATTAAGCGCTCGGCAAATGTGCCATTGTTTATCCAGCGCAGTGCCCACTCTGCTTTTTTACCTACGCAGGGTACAGTATCAATAGCGTGGAACAAACGGTCCTTTTCGGCGGGGTCTTTAATATAAGTATCGATTAAAAGGGCATAGGTTTCTGAGTGGATATTCTCCATCATGATCTGAAAACCGTAAAAGCAACGTGCCTCAGGTAGCTGTACCTCGCTCATAAAGTTTACGGCCAGGTTCTCGTTCACAATGCCATCGCTTGCCGCGAAGAATGCCAGTATATGCGATACAAAATGCTTTTCTCCCAGGCTCATGGCTTCCCAATGCTTCATGTCATCAGAAAGGTCTATCTCCTCGGCTGTCCAGAAACTGGCTTCACATTTTTTATACATCTCCCATATAGCGGGGTATTTAATGGGGAGAATAACAAAGCGGTCCTTGTTTTCTTTCAGTAATAATTCTGTTTCCTGCGCCATGCTTATAATTTTTAATAATTCAACTCCAACAATTTTTCAAACTACCCGACGAATTTTAGCAGACAGTGGCGCAGAGCAGCTATAATTAAATGTGATAAAATATCACCTTAAACTACTCAAAACAACACCCTCACTTATCCCCTTTTTACTACTTTAACAGTGTACGTCAGCCTTCGGTTTTACCCTATTTTCCCTTTCTTACCGGCAAGGACCACCGATAATACGGGTAGCTTGAAAGAACTTATAATCCAAAGATATGCGTTGGGTATTTTCGTTGTTAGTGATAGTTTTACACATCCCGCATAAGTTATAAACAAAATTTTTGTGGAGATTGAAAACCAGTGATTAACAGCATATTAAATCCTCATTAACACATTGTTAAATTATTCGGCTAAATATTTGTTATGCTTTAGGCACAAATTTCATTGAAACCGAATTAACGCAGTGGCGCACATTTTTTGGGGTTAAATATTCGCCTTCAAATACGTGGCCCAGGTGTGCACCGCAATTGGCGCAAACAATTTCAACGCGGCGGCCATCGGCATCGGGTACGCGTTTTACCGCCCCGGGTATTTCATCATCAAAACTTGGCCATCCGCAGTGCGATTCAAATTTTGATTCAGAGGTATACAACGGCGCGTCGCAGCGTTTGCATACATATAAACCTTCTGCCTTATTGGCCAATAATTCCCCGGTAAACGGGCGTTCTGTTCCTTTATGTATTATTATGCGTTCTTCGTCGGGAGTTAGGCTATTGTAATTCATTTTTAATGAGTGATTGAGTGAATTAGCGAATGTTTTATTTCTCATTCGTTTTTTATACAATATACGACAAATTAGAACCGCCGATTGTTTTTGGGTGGGATGTTTACAATGGTTTGACGGATAAAATGGCCTGTCATGCATGACATCCTACGCGCTCATGCTAAAGAAAAAATCCCAGCCAAAACCAGGATTTAAATATACGCTATCGTTCCCCCTTCAGGGGGTTAGGGGGTTTTAGCCAATTCCTCCGCCATAGCCGCACCTATCTCCGCAGGAGATTCTACTACACGGATGCCGCATTCGCGCATAATTTTCATTTTCGCGGCGGCAGTATCGTCGGCACCGCCAACTATCGCACCGGCGTGGCCCATGCGGCGTCCCGGAGGGGCGGTTTGCCCGGCTATAAAGCCTACAACGGGTTTGGTGCCGTTTGCTTTTATCCAGCGGGCGGCTTCGGCTTCCATGCCGCCGCCAATTTCGCCTATCATAATGATACCGTGGGTATCAGGGTCATTCATTAACAGTTCAACCGCTTCTTTGGTTGGGGTGCCTATGATGGGGTCGCCGCCAATACCAATGGCGGTAGTAATACCTAAACCGGCTTTAACTACCTGGTCAACTGCCTCATAAGTCAGCGTGCCCGATTTAGAAACCACACCCACATTGCCTTTTTTAAAGATGAAGCCTGGCATAATACCAATTTTACTTTCGTCGGCGGTAATAATACCGGGGCAATTGGGACCGATCAATCGTGCGTCTTTGTCGGTTAAATATTCCTTTACCTGTATCATATCCTTGGTGGGGATGCCTTCGGTAATACATACAATAACTTTAATACCGGCTTCGGCTGCTTCCATAATGGCGTCGGCTGCAAACGCGGGGGGCACAAATATAATAGATACATCGGCACCGGTTTGTTTAACCGCGTCGGCAACGGTATTAAATACCGGCCTGTCCAGGTGCATTTGTCCGCCTTTACCGGGGGTTACGCCGCCTACCAGCTGCGTACCATACTCGATCATTTGCGAAGCATGGTAGGTGCCTTCATTACCTGTAAACCCCTGAACTATAACTTTAGAATCTTTATTTACGAGAACACTCATTTCGGCTTTTTTATTTAGTTGCGCAAAGCTAAAATAAAATTTCACCCGCTAAACTCCTGAAAGAGAAATTTTTGATGAGTATGATGAAAAATTTACAAACCCCCTAACCCCCTAAAGGGGGAATTTTTGATTATGAGGGTGAAAAGTTTAAAAATATACCTGGTCCACCTGGACCGGGTGAGCCAGCCTGGGCCACCTGGGCCAGGGTGGGTCACCTGAACGCGCCGTTTACTCACCCCGGCATCGCTACGCTTGCCGACCTTCTCTCTCGCTGCGCGGAAAGAGGGTTATTTGGAGGACGGAACAAGTGTGCCGGGTTCCCCTCTCTAATTTAGAGAGGGGCGGGGGTGAGTCGAACGCGCGCCGGTTACTCACCCGATCCCGATAGCTATCGGGACTACGCTTGCCGACCCGCTTCGCTGTGCAGAAAGAGGGTTAATTATCCCTGCTTACTCCCCCTTCAGGGGGCCGGGGGGTAAACTCCCCCTCACTCTTCGCTATCACAATAGTAGCCACCCCGTTCCCAATTACATTAGTTATGGCACGCGCTTCCGACATAAACCGGTCTACCCCCAGCAATATGGCCACGCCCTCAACAGGTATAACTTTTATAGCGGCTAAGGTTGAGGTGAGCACAATAAACCCGCTTCCCGTTACCCCTGCCGCGCCTTTGGAGGTGATCATTAATATGCCGATAATGCCTAATTGCTGCGCTAATGATAAGGGTATATGAAACACCTGTGCCAAAAATATAACCGACATGGATAAATAAATAGTAGTGCCGTCCAAATTAAACGAATAGCCTGCCGGGATAACCAGCCCCACTACCGATTTGGAACAGCCGAATTTTTCCAGCTTCTCCATCATGGCGGGTAAGGCGGGTTCGGATGAGGATGTACCGAATACGATGAGTATTTCTTCCTTAATATATTTTAAATATTGCCATAAACTGAACTTATACAAACGGCAAATAATATTGAGCACTACGAATATAAACAGGAACATGGTGATATATACCGATGCCATGAGTTTTGCCAATGGCTCTAAGGTTTTAATACCATACGTACTGATCGTATAAGCCATCCCGCCGAAAGCGCCTATAGGCGCCACCCGCATCACGATGTGCATGATGTTAAAGAATACTTTAGATAGTTTTTCAAACAGGTCGATAACAGTTTTGCCGGTATCGCCCATCCGGCTTAGGCCAAAACCAAATAGGATGGCAAAAAACAATACCTGCAAAATATCGCCTTTGGCAAAAGCGTCAAAAGCGCTGTTGGG
>CAISKH010000494.1 GCA_903885865.1 uncultured Mucilaginibacter sp. | reverse complement strand
CCCATGCCTGCAAAACTGCCCCAGGTTTTTAAATTATAATGCAATAAGCCGTCGCCCATTATGGCGGCAATGATCAGCAGGAACACCCATGCGCCCAGCATATTGTAAAACATGAACGGAATAGTGCTAATGCGCCGTAAAATATCCTTGGTTATCATGATGTAGGTAGAATACAATAAACTGGCCGTGAGCGCAAATAATATACCCGCGTTAATTTGCAGGTGCATCAAGTTTACCACACCAACCAATACTACCATACCGGCAATGGCAATACCCGTGCCGATCCAAAATAAGGAGCCTGATATTTTTTTGAACAGGATATAGCTTAAAAGCCCCACCCAAACGGGCGCTAAATTGGCTAACAAAGTAGATACGGTAGCGCTTATTAGTTTAAGCGATAGGTTCCATACGGCTATATCGGCAGCAAATACTACGCCGCCTATCAGGGCGAGTACAATATCTTTCCGGGTCAGTTTTAAATTTGTTTTGACCAGGCAATAAGGCAGCAGGCATATCCAAGCGAAAAATAGCCGGTAAAACCCGCACACCACCGGCGATGCATCGGCCAGCTTTACGAGTATGGGCGAAAACGAGATACATAATATGCCGAGGGCGAGGGTTAATTTGGGGTTCATTACGGGCAAACTTAAACAAACTGATCGTAATTATTGCCCAATGCACCAGGACTGTTTATTAATACAGGCAACCCAGCCTGTATACTTTAACGTAATTATTATAACGTTCGTCAAACTCCACATTGTTTAATATATTTATACAACTTAAACCCTGCTTTTGCTCAAACAAATGAAAAAGTATATCATGGTTTTACTTTTGGCTGCTTTGATATCATTTCTTTATGCATGCCATTGCTGTCTCCCTCCTGTCCCCGCTCCCGTTGAAGGCATATATATTAAACACAATGGAAATATTATCTGGAATGGAACGCTTGTTGATACCATTAAAAATGATACAATAACCCTATATGGCGTTGGAGACTATGATAAAATAAAAATAAAGTTTTACCTCAACCCTGCTATCACGCAACCTGTTTTTGTATTTGCACAACCTTATATACCTTACCTGGTAAAAAACTACCAGGCTATGTATTATCTCCCTGACAATGCAACGCACAATACATTTATTTATAAGCTTGATAGCACCGCTGTGAATACCCTCGGTATTGCCTACGGGCCCCAAACCAACTGGCTAACAGGTAATTTTAATTTACTATTCAAGTTGACTAACCCAACCGGAAATAACAATTTTGATACCACCCGCGTTAACTTTTCAAATGGAATTTTTACCCTGAAGTTACATAATTAAAGTATTTTTAAACTGTTTGATATTGTGAACCATAAGTTAACTTACCGTAACAATAAATGAAAAAATATATACTGTTTTTATTATTTTTAATTGCGCTTTTATCCTTTAGATGCGGAAAAATCTGCGGATGTACACCACCTACAATGCTTGGTATAACAGCTTTAAACAACGGCAATCCATGGTATTCAATTACCATCGATACGCTTAAAAATGACACCATAAAAATTTATGGTAAAACGGAAAACGACATCCTTAAACTTAAGTTTTTTCGTTATGAAGATATCAACGGCCTTCACGAAACAAAGTATTACCAGGCGATATACTATGTTATAACAGGACCCCACGGTGCATTAACTTATGCGTTAGACAACGCAGCAGCCAATTCTGTAAATATCAATTACGCAGTTTATCAAGCACCCTATCTATCGGGCAATTTTAACTTAACATTCAAACTTGCCACACCAACCGGCAATGCTGTCTTTGATAGTACGCGCGTTAACTTTTTGAATGGAAATATGAATATCGGTTTGCATTATTAATCGTATTTTTGCGACTCTTAATTTTTTACAATGAGCCAGCGAATAAAGATCAAAGCATTATTAGAAAGCACCGAAACCGGTATTGATGTAACTGTAAAAGGATGGGTACGCACCTTCCGCAATAACCAGTTCATCGCTTTAAATGATGGCTCAACCAATAATAACCTGCAGGTGGTTGTCGATTTTGAAAATACCGATGCTGCCCTGTTAAAACGCTTAACCACCGGCGCGGCTATCAGCGTTTTTGGCCATTTGGTTGCCTCGTTAGGCAAGGGCCAAACGGTTGAAATAAAAGCGAAAACCATTCAAATATTAGGCGACAGCGATCCCGAAAAATACCCGCTTCAGCCCAAAAAACATAGCCTGGAGTTTTTACGCGAGATAGCGCACCTGCGTTTCCGTACTAATACGTTTGGCGCCATATTCAGGGTGCGTAACAGTTTGGCTTATGCGGTGCACCAGTTTTTCCAGGAGAAAGGATTTATTTACCTGCATACGCCTATTATTACCGCATCCGACGCGGAAGGCGCGGGGGAAACTTTTCATGTTACTAATTTCGATCTATTGAACATTCCAAAAGCCGAGAACGGCGAGGTTGATTTTAAACAGGATTTTTTTGGCCGTGCCACCAACCTAACTGTTTCCGGGCAACTGGAAGGCGAACTGGGCGCTATGGCTTTGAGCGATATTTATACCTTCGGCCCTACGTTCAGGGCAGAGAACTCGAATACTACCCGCCACCTGGCCGAGTTTTGGATGATAGAGCCTGAAATGGCTTTTTGCGACCTGGTAGATAACATGGATACCGCCGAGGCCCTTTTAAAATATGTTATAGCTTACGCGCTGGATAAGAATAAGGAAGATATTGAGTTTTTAACACAGCGTTTGCTGGACGAAGAAAAACAAAAACCGCAGCAGGAACGATCAGAAATGTCGCTGACCGAAAAGCTGCAATTTTGTCTGGATAACGATTTTGAGCGCTTAACTTATACCGAAGCCATTGAGATATTAAAGGAATCGGCTCCAAATAAAAAGAAGAAATTTCAATACCCGGTTGAGGGTTGGGGCACCGACCTGCAATCGGAGCATGAGCGTTATTTGGTGGAGAAGCATTTTAAGAAACCGGTTATTTTGACCGATTACCCCAAAGAGATAAAAGCATTCTACATGCGCCAGAACGACGACGGCAAAACTGTACGCGCCATGGACATTCTTTTCCCGGGGATTGGTGAAATAGTTGGCGGCTCGCAGCGTGAAGAGCGTTTGGATAAACTGGAGCAGCGCATGGACGAAATGAACATCCCCAAAGAGGAACTTTGGTGGTACTTAGATACCCGCCGCTTTGGCGCCTGCGAACATGCCGGTTTTGGCCTGGGCTTTGAGCGCCTGGTGCTGTTTGTTACCGGAATGGGCAATATAAGGGATGTAATACCTTTCCCAAGGTTCCCGAGAAGCGCGGAATTTTGATCGCTGATTTATAGTGATTTTTTTTATTTCGCTGATGAAAGTTTTAAATACGCAGGTTACCTTTATGCAATAATCAGTGTAATCAAAATAATCCATTAAAAATCAGCGGTTCAGACAATGTTCAGTAATGCCATCATAAAAACCTTTGTACCCACCGTAAACCCGGCTGAAGCTAAAATATTTTATGGGGATGTATTGGGCTTTAAACTACTTGGAGAAGATAACTATGCCCTAGAGTTTGATGCAAACGGCACTTTATTAAGGGTGATCATAGTACCCGAACTAACACCGCAGGCTTTTACTGTATTGGGGTGGAATGTCCCCGGAATTGAAACCACCATACGGGCATTAAATAACAAAGGTGTTTTTTTTGAAAAGTATGATTTTGATTTCATGTTGCAGGATGAGCTGGGGGTATGGGTATCGCCAAATGGCTCAAAAGTAGCCTGGTTTAAAGACCCCGATGGCAATATTTTGTCTTTAACGCAATCCTGATATAGGCACGGGTTTAAAACCCATCAATATTATTGTTCGTGTAACAATTCAATTCCCCGAAAGTCTATCTCATTAGTAGGTTGACAATGCCTATTGCAATCATTATATTGGGCTTCGAAATACTTATTAAATGAAAAAACTGATCTTTATTCTCCTGTTTTCAGGAATTGGCATGCACTTTTCCTACGCTCAGGAACACGCCTTGTGGATGCAACAACCCTCAATTTCGCCTGATGGCAATTGGATAGCCTTTGAATATAAAGGCAATATTTTTAAAGTGGCCGCAACCGGCGGCCCGGCTATGCCCTTAACCATCAATAGTTCATACAATGGCTACCCTGTATGGAGCCATGACGGCAAATTTATCGCTTTCGCTTCCGACCGTTATGGCAATTTTGATGTATTTGTAATGCCCTCTAACGGCGGCATAGCCAAAAGGCTCACTTTTGACTCGGACAAGGATATCCCATACGAATTTTCGGGCGACGATAAAACCATCTATTTCGGTACAAGGCGCTATGACCTGAGTACCTCGGTGCGGTTTCCGGAAGATGGCTATTTTACCAAATTATACAAAGTACCTGCTACAGGCGGCCGCAGTTTAATGGTTAATTCGGCAGGCACCGAATTTGTGCATTTTAATAAAGCCGGCGATAAATTTATTTTCCAGGATAGTAAAGGCTATGAAAACCCCTACCGCAAGCACCATACATCGGGTATAACAAGGGATATATGGATCTATAATGTAAAAACTAATACCTACAACAAAGTATCGCCTTTTACTGGCGAGGATCGGGAACCTGTTTGGGGCGATGGCGGCGCGTTTTATTATTTGAGCGAACGTAACGGTAATCAAAACCTTTATCGTTCGGCGGAAAGTGATGCCGGCAAAATAACGCAGCTAACTAAATTCGACAAAAATCCGGTGCGCAACTTGTCGCGTGCTGTAAGCGGTACTTTTGCCTTTACCCAAAATGACGATATATATACTTTAAAAGAAGGGCAACAACCACAAAAAGTACTAATAACTGTAAATGCCGACTTTAACGGCGACCTGACTCAAAACGTGCCCGTAAAAGGCGGGGCAACCGAAATGTCCGTTTCGCCCGACGGAAAAGAAATAGCCTTTGTTTACCGCGGCGAAATATTCGCGGCAGCAGCCGAAGGCGGGGTGGTAAAACGCATCACCAACACGCCCTACCAGGAGCGTATGATCAAATTCAGCCCCGATGGACGCAGTATCTTGTATTCGGTGGAGAATGAGCAATCATGGGATATTTATAAGGTATCCATCAGCAATAAAAGCGAGCCGTTCTTTTATGCGGCCACCACCTTAACTACCGAGCCGGTGATAGCTACCGAAAAGGACGAGTTTCAGCCCATTCCATCGCCAGATGGCAAAAAAATTGCCTACCTCGAAGAGCGCAACACCATTAAGGTTTATGACATTGCTACTAAAAAAGCGGTTACCCTATTGCCTGAAGGTGTCAACTTTTCGTATGCCGACGGCGATCAGAACTTCGTATGGTCGGCAGATAGCAAATATATATTAGCGCAATCGACTGAAGGCGGCGCTTTGGGCAATGGCGAAGTTGTGCTTATAAAGGCCGATGGTTTAAAAGCTAGGGTTAATTTAACCCAGAGCGGCTTTGACGATAATAACCCGCAGTTTGGTATGGGCGATAAAATGATGTACTGGATAAGCGACAAGCAGGGTATGAAAAACCTGAGCCAGGGCAGCCAGGGGGATGTATTTGCCATGTTTTTTGACCAGGCCACCTGGGATAAATACCAATTAAGCAAGGAAGACCTCACCATAAAAACAGAAACCGACAAGCGCGACTCCGTCGACATCAAAAAGGCAATTGCAAAGGCCGATAGCATAGCCAAAGCCGAAAAGAAAAAAGTAGAGCCGGCAGTTATTCCCGAATTTTCACCTAACCTGGAAAACCTGGAGGACCGTACCGAGCGCTTAACTATCAACTCATCGCGCATAGCGGATGCCAAGTTATCGAAAGATGGTGAAAAACTGTATTATTTAGCCCGGTATGATAAAGGTTTCAACTTATGGGTAACCTCGCCCCGCACAAAAGAAACCAAACTTCTGGCTGAACTGAATGCAAACGGCGGTTCATTAGAGATGAGCAAGGATGGCAAAGCCCTGTTTTTATTGGCGGGCGGCAACATCATGCGAATCGGTGTTGACGACGGCAAGGTTACACCTGTGCCTATCAGCAGCACTTTTGTATTAAACCCTTCGGCAGAGCGGGCTTATATATATGAGCACATATGGAAACAGGTAAAAAAGAAACTATTTGACCCTAACCTTCAAGGCGTAGACTGGACCTATTACCACGATAATTATGTTAAATTTTTGCCCTATGTAAATAACAATTATGATTTCCAGGTATTATTGAGCGAATTGCTTGGCGAGTTGAACGCTTCCCATACCGGCGGAATCTATGCGGTTAGTTTCCCTGACGGCGATAAAACGGCAGCTTTGGGTTTATTGTACGACTATTCAAGGAGCGGCGATGGTTTGCTGGTTAAGGATATTATAACTGGCGGCCCGTTTGATAACGCAAAAACCAAATTAAAAGTCGGCTGCATTATTGATAAAATTGACGGAAGCCCCATTTCTGCTGATGACGACTGGGCAAAACTATTGAATAACAAAGCCGATAAATTTACCCTCATCACCTTCCATGACCCTGTAACCAAACAAGACTATAATGAAACCATTAAACCCATAACCATTGCTAAAGAAAGCGGCACCCTGCTCTATAACCGTTGGGTACGCAAAATGGAGCATTTAACCGATAGCCTTTCGCATGGCGAAGTAGGTTATGTGCATGTGAGGGGTATGGATGAATCTAGTTTCAGGGCTACTTTTGATAAGGTACTGGGTAAAAATATTCATAAAAAAGCATTGATTGTTGATACCCGCTTTAACGGCGGCGGCTGGCTGCATGATGACCTGGTAACCTTTTTAAGCGGGAAACAATATTTTACCTTCAGGCCGCAGGGGCATGTAACGTTGGGGGGCGAATCGACCAATAAATGGGATAAGCCAAGTTGCGTGTTAATGAGCGAAGGCAATTATTCTGACGCGTTTATGTTCCCTTATGCTTATAAAGAATTGGGTATTGGCAAGTTGATAGGTATGCCCGTTGCAGGTACGGGCACGGCTGTTTGGTGGGAAAGCCAGATTGATAACACGGTGATTTTTGGCATCCCGATGATCTCGACCTGGGGGGCCAATGAGACCCACGCTACTGAAAACCATGAACTGGAACCCGATATTAAAGTAAATAACGATTATAACCGGGAACTTTCCGGCGAGGACCAGCAACTGGAAGCCGCCGTAAAAGAAATGCTGAAAGAGATTGGCAGCAAATAGCAGAAATTCCTAACTTGTAATATGAATCAGCCTTACGGAGCCTAAAAACTTTGTGAGGCCGTGCAATCACCCAATAACCAGTGAAATCACTTTTTATACTCCTTCTGCAAGATCAAAAAACTGCAGCGCTCCACTTTGTGGAACGGGACGTTCCATTCGCCCTGGTAGCTTATTTTGGCGGGCAGTAATTCGCCGTTAAAGGGGATGAGTTCAATGTTCATCTTCACATCAAAATCGAACAAAAAATTGCTGTATTTCAAATCCACGTAGCGGCCAAGTATTTTAAAGGTCCGCATATCAAAAATAGTGGTGAGCTCTTTGATGATTACATCGCCTTCGGCGGTGCTTGGCTTTTGGGTTACCTTAAACCGATAAACTGGTATGGAATCCAAATACTTTCCCCGCGCAAATTCGTAATTATAAAATTGCCGCATATCTCGCCCAAAAATTTCAGTTTTACCGCTGATAAATGGCAGGCCGGTTACCTTACGCCCCGGCGCGAAGATCAATGTTTTCAACTTATCCTTATACGAGCCGTTTTTACCAACACCGGCCAATGGGTCGTTCTTTGAAAAATCAGAATTATAGGCGTTGTTAAATATATAATCGAACATCTCTACGGTATACAACTGGTACTTGCCGTTCTTTTTATAAACATTACCCTTATCCTGTTTTACCAGGTATTCGTTTTGGTGTTTATTGCCGATGACGGTATGTTTTATTTTCCGGTATATCTCGCCTTCGATCTTATTCTTTTTATCATAAGTGTAGATATGGTTCTCGGCGATAAAACTATAACGTTTCATATTACGGAAAGCCTTGTAAAAGCCGGTATCGGCAACTACGGCATCAATAAAATCCTGGGCATTTAACCTATGCGATTTGATGTTTATGGGGGAATCAATTACAACGGTCAGTACCGTATCGGGGTTAAAGCGATGCTGTTGGGCATTTGAGCTGAAAGCTAAAAGCAGAAGGCTTAAAGCTAAAATATATATTTTTATTGTGGATTTGTTCCATGATCTATGAACCATGATCTATGAACTAAGAATCAATTTCCCAATTGCTTAATAGCGAGATAAGCCATTAAACCAATACTTGTTTCCAAAGCGGTTTCGTCTATATCAAAAGTCGGGGTATGGACCGATGAGGTAATGCCCCGGCTTTCGTTGCGAGTACCCAGGCGATAAAAACAAGAATCAGCCACCTGCGAGTAGTAGGCGAAATCTTCGGCAGCCATCCATATATCCAGGTCCAGCACATTTTCTTTACCCAGGTAATCTTCGGCATGGCTGCGTGTGGCTGCGGTTAGTTTTGGCTCATTTACCAGGAAGGGATAGCCCTTCATAATATTAAAATCGCAGCTTCCGCCCATGCTTTCGGCAATGCCTTCGGCTATTTTTTTCATCTTGGTATGCGCCTCGGCACGCCATTTTTCATCCATCGCCCTAAAGGTGCCTTCCATATAAACCTCGTTAGGTATAACATTGGTAGCGCCATTGGCTATAACCTTGCCAAACGACAATACACAAGGGCTCTTAGGGTCCGAAAAACGGCTCACTATCTGTTGAAGGGCTGTTAGGATATGCGCAGTAATAATTACCGGGTCGATATTTTGCTGTGGCTGTGCGGCATGGCCGCCTTTTCCTTTTACGGTAACGTATAATTCGTCCGTCGAGGCCATGTATTTGCCCGAACGGAAACCCACTTTGCCGGCATCAATTAAAGGCATTACGTGCTGTCCTAATACAACGGCAGGCTTGGGGTTTTCTAATACGCCTTCCTTTATCATTATGCTTGCCCCACCCGGCAACCGTTCTTCAGCAGGCTGAAAGATAAGTTTTATAGTGCCGCCAAACTGGCTTTTCAAATCGGTCAATATTTTTGCCGAGCCTAACAGCGACGAGGTATGCACATCGTGTCCGCAGGCATGCATCACCCCTATATTTTTAGACTTGTAGGGAACATCATTAGCTTCAGTTATGGGCAGGGCATCCATATCAGCACGCAGGGCCAGTACTTTGTCCGAGGGTTTCTCCCCTTTTATAAGCGCAACCAGGCCATTATCAGCCATCCTGATATAAGTAAGCCCCAAATCCTCCAATTTTTTAGCCACGAAAGCCGATGTTTCCACTTCATGAAATGAAAGCTCAGGATGGCTGTGTAAATGACGGCGGTTAGCCACCACCTCATTAAAAATGTTCTTTGCTAATTCCTGTATTTGCTGTTTAATCATTTCCTGCTTCTGTTTTAGGAGGATTTATTTTCTCTTCTATAATAAATAAGCTTGTAAAAGCCCGTCTTAGTTCCTGCATCGCTTTTTCGGCTTCCAGTCGTGTCCTGAAATCGCCGGCGCGTACTTTATAATTTGGTTCGTTATAAATAATATACGTCCGCATATCCGGATGTGTATCCTTAAACTTTGCCTGTGCGTCATAAGCCTCCTGCCGAACCGAACCGCTGTATATTTGCACCCGGTACCCATCTATTTGCCCCCTGAACGTATTGCCGGGTACAGCTGTTGTTGTTCCTGCTGTTGACGCGGTTACCGACCTCCCCTGCATTAAGCTTCCCCGCTTTGCCGCTAAAGTATCAATGCGCGGGTCTTTAATTATCTCTACCGTGCCACGGGTTTGCGCGTGAGCCAAAACCGGAACAAAAATAGTTATAAAAAAAATGCATCTGGTTATATTGCTAAAAGTTGCTATATAAACAGATGCGTTTTTCATATTCATTTATAATAAAATAACCGTCGTCATTGTTTCATTTATCGCAACGACGCGGCATTTCATTTTTACCCCTGGCCTACACCATGGCAGTTTTTATATTTTTTACCGCTGCCGCACGGACAAGGATCGTTCCTGCCTATTTTTTGTTCAACCCTAACCGGTGTTGCTTTTTGCATTTCGCGTATCTCGTCCAACATTGAGCCGCCGCCGCCTTCATGAACCAGTTCAGGTTTTGAAGTGCGCATTTTGCGCATATCGGTTTTTGGTTGCGGCCTTGCTTCCTGAACCTCATCAGGCTCTTGTTGCTGGGCAATACTACCCCTGAACAGGAAGCTCACAATTTCTTTGTTAACCGTAGCCAGCATGGAGCGGAACAAATTAAACGCCTCAAACTTATATACCAATAAAGGGTCCTTTTGTTCGTAAACGGCGTTTTGCACCGATTGCTTTAACTCGTCCATTTCGCGCAGATGCTCTTTCCAGGCATCATCGATCAGGTACAGGGTTACATTCTTTTCGAACGATTTAACCACTTCCATCCCTTTGTTTTCAACAGCCTTTTTAAGCGGTACCGCTACCTGTATGCCATGTACACCATCGCTAAACGGCACTACAATGTTTTCAATAACGTTACCCCGCGAATTATATACATCCTTTAAAACCGGGAAAGCCTGCTGGCCTATCGCTTCCGACTTACGTTTGTAAAAGTCGGTCACTATTTCAAAGGTTTTATCAACCAGGGCGTTTAATGAGGTAGCCGTGAATTCATCAGGCGTCATTTCCAAATCAACAGAGAACAATCGGATCATCTCCAGGCGGAAACCTTCGTAATTGTTTACCTCTTTGTATTCGGTTACAATATCTTCCACCACATCAAAAATGGTATTGTTCAAATCCACATCAAGGCGTTCGCCAAACAGCGCGTTCTTACGTTTGGTGTACACTACAGTACGCTGTGAGTTCATCACATCATCATATTCAAGCAAACGCTTACGGGTACCAAAGTTATTTTCTTCCACCTTTTTCTGTGCGCGCTCTATCGAGTTGGATATCATGGAGTGCTGTATCACTTCGCCCTCTTCAATACCCATACGCACCATCAGGTTTGATATACGCTCTGACCCGAATAAACGCATCAGATTATCTTCTAATGACACAAAGAACTGTGACGACCCCGGGTCACCCTGCCTGCCCGCGCGGCCGCGCAGCTGGCGGTCAACGCGGCGCGATTCATGGCGCTCTGTACCTACGATGGCTAAACCACCCACTTCTTTTACGCCGGAGCCCAGTTTTATATCTGTACCACGGCCCGCCATATTGGTGGCGATGGTAACGGTGCTTGTTGTACCCGCTTCGGCTACAATATCGGCCTCTTTCTGGTGCAGCTTGGCATTTAGCACGTTATGTTTTATGCCACGCAGTTTAAGCATACGGCTCAATAACTCCGAAATTTCAACGGAGGTGGTACCCACCAGTACCGGCCGGCCCTCCTGGGTTAGTTTAACAATTTCATCGGCTACGGCATTGTATTTTTCGCGAACCGTACGGTAAACCCAGTCCTCCCTATCGGCACGACTGGTTGGCGTATTCGTTGGAATTTCAACTACGTCCAGTTTATATATTTCCCAAAACTCCCCTGCTTCTGTAACGGCAGTACCCGTCATACCGCAAAGTTTGTGGTACATACGGAAGTAGTTTTGCAGGGTAATAGTGGCAAAGGTTTGTGAGGCATCTTCTACCTTCACATTTTCTTTAGCTTCAATAGCCTGGTGCAGCCCATCGGAATAACGGCGACCATCCAGCACACGGCCTGTTTGCTCGTCTACTATCTTTACCTTGCCATCATCTAAAATATATTCGGTGTCCTTTTCAAATAAAGTATAGGCCTTTAACAGTTGATTAACCGAGTGAATACGTTCAGACTTGATAGAAAAATCACGCATCAGCGCATCCTTTTTGGCGATCTTTTCTTCGGCAGGTAGGTCAGATTTTTCTATCTCGGCTATTTCGGTACCTACATCGGGCATCACAAAAAAGTGCGGGTCCTCGCCCGATGAAGTGATCAGCTCAATACCTTTTTCGGCCAGTTCAACTTGGTTTTGCTTTTCATCTATTACAAAATATAACTCAGAGTCTACCATCGGCATTTCCTTGTTTTGGTCCTGCATATAGTGGTTTTCGCTTTTTAACAAAAGCTGCCTGTTGCCCCCTTCGCTTAAATATTTTATTAAAGCCTTGCTTTTGGGCAAACCCCTAAAGGCGCGCAATAAAGCCAGGCCACCTTCATCCGGACCCGTTTTGCCTTCGGCGATAGCTTTTTTGGCTTCATTCAATACCCCGTTAACATAAGCTTTCTGGGCATTAACCAGGCGCTCAATACGTGGTTTAAGTTCATAAAATTCGTGCTCATCTCCGCGCGGTATAGGACCCGAAATAATCAATGGTGTACGGGCATCATCAATTAAAACCGAGTCAACCTCATCCACCATAGCGTAATGCAGTTTGCGTTGTACCAATTCTTCGGGGCTGCGTGTCATATTGTCACGCAGGTAATCGAAGCCAAACTCGTTATTGGTACCAAAAGTAATATCGGCCAGGTAAGCGGCGCGGCGCTCCTCGCTGTTTGGTTCGTGTTTATCAATACAATCAACCGATAAGCCATGAAATTCATATAAAGGTCCCATCCACTCCGAGTCGCGACGTGCCAGGTAATCATTTACGGTTACAATATGCACCCCCTGGCCGGCTAAAGCATTCAGGTAAGCAGGCAGCGTAGCTACCAATGTTTTACCTTCGCCTGTTGCCATTTCGGCTATTTTTCCTTCGTGCAATACAACACCGCCTATCAGCTGCACATCATAATGCACCATATCCCAGGTAACTTCGTTACCTGCGGCCAACCATTTATTCTGGTGGATGGCTTTATCGCTACCTCTGCCGCTTTGGTTGCGGTGCGCATCGCACCGCAGTGCGCTGATTGGTTGATCTACTCACAAGTATCGGCAGAGCCGGGACACGCACGTCTTTTGCAGGCCTTGAATGCGCAGCCGCTGCTGAATTTGGGTATGCGGTTGGGCGAAGGTAGTGGAGCGGCAACAGCGTTACCGCTATTGCGCGTGGCATGTGCATTGCACAACGGTATGGCGACGTTTCCTAAACCTTAAAGCGGCTTACCAGTTCACGTAAAACGCCGACTTGTAGTTCCATGCGATTCGTAGCTACGGTATTTTTCTGAATAGACATGAAGTTTGTTTCGGCCATTTTCGAAATTTATT
>CAISKH010000493.1 GCA_903885865.1 uncultured Mucilaginibacter sp. | reverse complement strand
CAGCAGAGTTCACACATGCTATGAATGTAAAATTTAAAGCCTTACAGGAAAAGCAAAGATCAATTCTGACAAGCTTCGTGGTGCTTCATCCTGCCAGTTTTTTGAGCCTTTATGTATTAAATCAATTGGGCCAACAGGGTACCAACCCTGCGGAAATGGAAAGTATGTATAATGCTTTAAACCCATCGATAAAAGAAACGGAAACCGCCAAAAGGCTCAAACAAACTATTGATAATTCAAAGATCACCGCTATTGGGGCCATTGCCCCCGATTTTATACAACCCGATGTAAATGGCAACCCGGTAAGCCTTTCATCATTCAGGGGCAAATATGTATTAATTGATTTTTGGGCCTCCTGGTGCGGCCCTTGCCGCGACGAAAACCCCAATACGGTGCGGACGTATAACAAGTATAAAGTTAAAAATTTCACCATGCTGGGCGTATCATTAGACCGACCCGATGGTAAAGCTGATTGGCTAAATGCTATAAAAAAAGATGGCTTAGACTGGACGCAGGTATCTGACCTTAAATTTTGGGGTAACCAGGCCGCCGCACTCTATTTTGTAGGCGCTATACCCTCCAACTTTCTTTTAGACCCCGACGGAAAGATCATTGCCAAAAACCTGCGCGGCACCGACCTGGATGATAAACTGGCAGAGTTGTTTGGGAGGTGATAAACGCTACCCCACGCGACTTTTATTACTGCAAATATTTCCCAACAATAGGCATGCGCCTGCCCATGCCGAACGCCTTGGGCGATACCCTTAAAATTGGCGGGGTTTGGTAACGTTTATGTTCCGCCAGGTTAATGAGCCTTATGGCACGATGTACGGTTTGTTCGTCATAACCCATTTTTACGATCTCGGCGGCCGAGCAACGGTGCTCAATATATTCTGCTAATATTTTATCCAGTATATCATATTCAGGCAACGAATCCGAATCTTTTTGCCCGGGCCTTAGCTCGGCTGACGGTGGCTTAATAATAGAATTTTCGGGGATAATTTCGCCGTCGCAGTTAATATGCCTTGCCAGTTCAAAAACCTGGGTTTTATATACATCGCCGATCACGGAAATACCGCCGCACATATCGCCATATAAAGTCCCGTAACCCACAGCGGCCTCACTTTTATTTGATGTATTTAGTAAAATATAACCGAATTTATTGCACATGGCCATCAGCAATACGGCGCGGCTGCGCGATTGTATATTTTCTTCGGCAATATTGAACGGCAGGTTTTTAAACTGCGGATATAAAGCGGTTTCAAACGCTTCGGTAATATGTTTTATGGGCACAATTTCGTGCATACAGCCCAGGTTCTTTACCAGGTCCTCGGCATCTTTCAGGGAGTGATCGCTTGAGAATTTAGATGGCAGCAATACCGCCATTACATTTTCGGCGCCCAGCGCCTCGGCAGCCAGCGCGCATACCACTGCCGAATCAATACCACCTGATAACCCTAATATGGCACGGGTAAAGCCCGATTTAGAAAAATAATCCCTGATGCCCAAAATAAGCGCTTCATGTATTTGCTCAATATTGGTATCGCGTATTTTTTTAACTGTCGGCGTATGATCAAAAGAAATATCGCCTTTATCCCCTAACGTGTAATAGGCCAGGCTTTCCTTAAAATAAGGCAGTTCATCGACCACATTGCCTGCTTTATCAAAAACCAACGATCCGCCATCAAATATCAATTCGGTTTGCGCACCCACATGGTTTACATAAAACAGAGGCAAATTATAGCGGGCGGCATTGTCTTTTAAAATCGCTATGCGCTCTTCGTCATGGTTATAAGCAAATGGCGAGGCCGCTATATTAATCATTACATCAGGCTTTTGTTTGATCAGCGTATCCATTGGCCGGGTTATATACAACGGATTTTCGATAGTGTTCCACAGGTCCTCGCAAATGGTAAGGGCTATACGGTGCCCCTTAAATTCAATGCAATTAAATTCTGTTGAAGGCTCAAAATAGCGGTATTCATCAAAAATGTCATAGTTGGGCAGCAGCGCTTTGTTTACAATACCCGTTACTTTTCCGTTTTCAATAAAATAAGCGGAGTTGTTAAGCTCCTTGCCTTCCGTTTTATGATTGGGGATAGGCAAACCAATAATGCAGGCAATACCGGTACATTCGGCAGCAATTTTTTGAGCGGCGACGGCACACTGATTAATAAACTCGCTAAACTCCAGGAAATCGCGCGCAGGGTATCCACAAACACATAATTCAGCAAAAACAACCAGGTCGGTTCCGTTTTTACGTGCCTTTTTTATATGCTGAATGATCTTGGCTGTATTCAACTCAAAATTTCCAACGTGATAGTTAAGCTGGGCTAATGCTATTTTCATATATTACGCGTCATGAATTCGATGGTAAGTGCAAATAATATTTTAATTTTGATGAAAGTATAAAAATGATACAAGCCACCTGCAAAATCAAACAAATTTACCTATTTTTTTTCGTTGGTCTGTTTATTACTGCCTGTAGCCGCGGTAAAAAAATTGATGTAAGCAATATACCAATTACTGTTAAAATAGAACGCTTTGATCATGATTTTGACAACATGCGTACAAAACCAATGGCCGCACAGGCCGATTCGCTGCAAAAAAATACGGTGTGTTTTATAATGATTTTATCAATGTAATCATCCCCGCCACCAATATAAAGGACACTGCTTACTTTAGTACTTTAAGGGAAATTTTTAACACGGGGCAAAATGGCAGGCAGCCTTATCTCGACCTGAAACATGAGGTGGATTCTGTTTACCCGGGCAATATGGAAAAGCAAAGCCTTGAAATAGCGGATGCTTTTAAACATATTAAATACTACTACCCGGCCGCAAAGTTACCGGCAAATATTTATACTTATTTTTCGGGCTTCCAGGCGCAAACTATGATTGGCGATAATTATTTTGCTATTGGGCTGGATATGTTTTTAGGCGCCAATTCTAAATTCTACCCGGCGCTTACAGCGAGTATTCCACGTTACCTCTCACGCCGTTATACACCCGAATACATTACGGCCCGTGTTTCTGAAGGTGTTATCCGCGAAGACCTGTTTCCTGAGAGCGATGATGATAAGACCTTGTTATCTAAAATGATATACAATGGCAAAATAATGTATTTTATGGACCAGGTATTACCCGACGCGCCTGATACCATAAAAATAGGTTATACCGTGCCAAAGTTAAAATGGTGCCAGAACAATGAAGCGCAAATATGGGGCTACTTTTTGGAGGAGAATTTATTGTACGAAACCGATTATCAAAAAATACAGCACTATTTAACTGAGGCGCCTTTCACGCCCGAATTGGGCGAACATAACCAATCGGCCCCAAAACTGGGAGTATGGACGGGGTGGCAAATAGTAAAACAATATATGGATAAGCATCCCGAAGTTACCCTCCCCAAGTTAATGTCCGACGGTGACGCGCAAAAAATACTGAACGAATCAAAATACCGGCCTAAGTAAAGTGATTCACAAAAAAAGGTGAATCACCTGAATCACTTTTTACCTGTAAGTGGCTGTAATTTAGCGTTTTGCAAAAAGGGAGTGAATCACCCTGAATCAGTACAAAAGCTTTATACAACCAAAGTTAATATCCTGTAAATATGTGTTTTATATATTTTATTGACTTTTTGACCAAATGGAGTGAATCATATCCCGATTGCTATCCGGACAAGACCACCGATAAATCTATTTCAGGACGAGGCAAACATATAACCGTGTCATTTCTCGCTACCGCTCGAAATGACAGTTTTCTATTTTTAAACAGCTTCTTAGGATTGTATATAAAAAAAAGCGGCCGTCAAAAAAATTGACGGACGCTTTTATATATATGGATATAAGCTATTTAATTATTGTAAACACTGTTTTAAGCGCCATACCGGCCCCAATTGCGAGTATAACATTGGCCACTGCCGACGCATGCTTAAAATCGGCGAAGCGCAGGTAAATACCTACCAAACCTATAACTATCGCCACAACTAACATGATGTAATGACGTTCTGAATTTGCTTCTTTAATTGAGCTCATGGTATTGATTTTTTTATCGGTACAAAAATAGAAATGTTTACTTAATTATCTAAAAATTTATGTTTTAATATTATTCCGCGCTTCACATTCCCTGCCTGCGGCAGGCAGGCGCAATCCGCAATTAAACCTCCCCTTCCCTCTTTCTCAAAAACCACTCTGCGCCCAATAAAGCCAGTATTAAAAAAAACACCCACTTAACATCAATTATATCGCTGTAATGCGTGTCTTCGTAAACCAGGGTTTTAATGTTGTCGTTTTTCCTGATCAGGTCGACAAGCTTGCTGATCTGCGATGGCGGCAGCATTTCGCCCCCGCTTTGGCGGGCTATATTTCGCAGCAGCTGGTGGTCGGCAGCGCTTTGGCGTATTTCCAGGTTAAGGGGCTTCACAGTAAGCTGCCCGGTAGCGGTTAACCGGCGGTTGCCCAATTGGGTATTAGCAGTATAGGTATATTCCCCAACGGGTAACGCCCCAGCGTCAAGCTGGTAGCTTTGCCCGTTGCGGGTAAATAAAAAGCTGTAGTTTTTATTATCGGCGTTTTTCAGGTCGATCTTTACATCAGGCGTATTAATGAGCTCCAGGGCGTCATTATATAATTCCGCGTTAAGCAGTACGTTCTCGCCCTCGTCAAAAATATTTTTTGACGGGTAGGCCCTGAAACGCTGCCTGTTGGCATTAGCAGTTAAATATTGCACACCCTGGCTAAATAATTCTTCGAGCGCGTGGTGATTGCCGTAAGCCTGGTATTCGGCCAGTTGCCAGCGCCATAAACCCTCTCCGGTGAGCACGCCGATACGCCTGCCGCCTTCATCGCCAAATAACAGCAACGGGTAGCTTGTTGTGATAGACCCTATCCGTTGTTTAAACAGCACGCCATTTGCAACCGAGGCACTATAAGTGCCAAAGGGCGCCAGTAAAGGGGGCATCCTGCTTATTTTTTGCAGGGTTGAATCGGATAAAGTAAACGAAGAAAAATCGGGTACGGGTTGTGCAAACACCTCCTGCATTTCCTGCCTTGATGCCAATATGCGGGTTAATTTTTGCCGTGCGTTAAAATCAATTATATCAGCCTGTGCCCCCATCATGTACAATAGCGGCGTTTTGCTTTTTGTTACCAGTTCTTTCAGGGCATTAAAGGTTGTGCTAGAGGGTTGGTAAAGTATAACCACGCTATAATCGTTAAGTTTTATCGCGCCCATATCGGCTACCAAACTTGCTTTGAACTCGTAGTTTTTATTGCTTTCAATAGCCTGGCGTATTACCGTAATATCGGGGTGAGGGCCGTCATAAAGCAATAATATCTTCTGTTTAACGTCCAGCACCTCCACATAAATAACTTCCGAATTATTCTGTACCGACAGCTCATTTTTAACCGGCACGATATTGATATTAAACCGATGAATACCTTTTTTATCCGCGTTTAATTTAATGGTGACCACTTTTTTAAACGCGTCGGTATTTATAGCAATGAGTTGCGAATTTACCTGCCTGCCGTCTTCGGTAACCGTTAGGTGCATGGTTTCGCCCTTGCTTTGCCAGGCCTCGGCCAAAACCTCTATCTCGAAGTCATTGCCTAAAAAAGCGGTTTTGTTATAGTTTACATTGCCTATCAGCAAGTCGCGCCGGGGGATGGTATCGCCCAGAGCTATGGTAAATATATTCGATTTAAAGTTACGTGCCTCATACTGCGGGTCGCTGCCCTGGTTATACAGGCCATCGGTAGCTAATATTACCGCGCCTATGTTTTGATTAACATAACGATCATTCAGTTGGTGCAGGGCGTTAGCGATATTGGTTTGCTTGGCGTTGAAGCTTTTGGATAGGCCATTGCCCAGGTCGTGGCCAAAATTAAATTCATGCACCTCGTAGCCGTCGCCTAATTGTTGTTTAAGTTTGGCCAGGTCATCAACAAATTGCGAAGGAGCCCCCTCTAAATCTCCCCCGGTAGGGGAGACTTGCCCACCGCTCTTGCCCGGAGTTTTGAACAATTTTATCGATTCTGAATTATCCTGCGCTATTAAAATAAGCGGTTTCCCGGGCTTATAACTAACCGACCGTACCAATGGTGAAACCAATAAAAAAGCGATGAAAAATACGGCTAAGGCCCGCAGAGCGGCCAGAACATACCGAAACTTATCGGATAAATTTACCGGCTGCCGGTACAGCAGCCAGGCATACAGCATACCCAGCAACAGGCATACAGGCGCCCACCATCCCGAAATTGTTCCCCAGCTAATTGAAAATAGCAGCATTGTAAGGTTGGACGTTTTACGTTGGACGTTTTACGTTTTTTTGCAAAATGCAAAAATATTGTGAAATGAAAGTATGATTTTAATGTTACAGTTTACAAACGTACAACGTATTACGTAAAACGTACTACGTTACAGCATCCCCCCGTCAACGGGTATCACCTGCCCGGTTATATAGGTTGCCATATCTGATGCCAGGAAAACACAGGCATTGGCCACATCTTCTGTTTCGCCCGCGCGTTTAAGGGGGATGGATTGTGCCCAGCCCTCAACTACTTTCGGGTCGAGTACTTCGGTCATTTCGGTACGTATAAAGCCCGGCGCTATCACATTGGTGCGTATGTTACGCGAACCCAGCTCCTTGGCTATTGATTTGGAAAAACCAATTATACCTGCTTTTGAAGCCGCATAGTTAGCCTGCCCTGCGTTACCGTCAACCCCTACTACCGAGCTCATGTTAATAAACACGCCATCGCGGTTCTTCATCATAATTTTTGATGCCGCTTTGGTTATATTGAAAACCGATTTTAGGTTAACCTCCAAAACATCGTCCCATTGCTCCTCGGTCATACGCATCAGCAAGCCATCTTTGGTAATGCCGGCGTTGTTCACTACAATATGCAGGGTGCCAAAATCGGCAACAATATCATTGATCAGTTGTTCAGCTTCGTCAAATTTGGATGCATCCGAGCGGTAACCTTTTATTTGGGTGTCAAAGCTTTTCAGCTCCTGCTCCAAAGCGAGCCCCTTTTCAACAGACGATAAATAAGTAAAAGCCACATTAGCGCCATGCTCGGCAAACTTTTCGGCAATTTTGCGCCCAATACCTTTTGATGCACCGGTAATTAACGCGGTTTTTCCTTCTAATAATTTCATAAACTTTTTAAGAACCAGTTTCGGGCGGTGAAGATACTTATTTTAGTCCAAAAGTCCGAAAGACGGCAAGACCGAAAGTTTTTTTCGGTTTGGAAATATTTAACTATCTGGCAGGCTGTTTAGCACGCAAACCGTTTATTAAGGAACAGTAGTGGCCCAGTATATATAATTTAAATTGCTGCTGTCAAGGCCCGAACCGGTGGGCGGCATAGTAACGCCGTCAATTGTCATTGTTGCAGTTAGCGCTGCCTTGCCTGTTATGGTAATACTGATCGAATCGCCCTTCTGTATTTTTGTGGAAGTATAGGTATACGGGGTATTAACAGCATACAATGCAAAATTATCAATTTCTATCGTTACCGTTCTTGCTATATAAACCACCACTTTTACCGACAGTGCAGAATTGGCTGAAAATACCAGGGTTTTTATAGCAGCATTTGGATCGCCATAAACCGAATTCAGCGTTTTTTGGCAAGATGTTATTAATAGTACCAGGAAAAAGGCCGGAAGAAGAAGTTTTTTGGGCATGGCTTTAGTTTTATATAAACCTATTCAATTAGATCTATTATGGCAACTTTTTATCTAAATACTTTTAAGTTGCGGAAACGGGGAGGGCCTAAAAAATATTTAGTTAATAATAGAAAGCTGACTTTTTATTGTCATCTATGATATTTCATCAGCAAGTACCCTAACAAATATTTATACATCCATGTAACCTTTTCCGTATTTTGAGATATTATTAAATAAACGATATAGAATGACCGATGAGTCTTTAATGTTATGTGTAAAAAACGAAGACCTGGACAAAGCAGCCATTCTTTACGAGAGGTATAAAAGGCGGTTATTTAATTTCTTTTTATACAAAAACAATAGCAACAAAGAGAAAAGTGAAGATTGTGTACACCAGGTATTTTATAGGATAATAAAATACCGGCAATCCTATAAAGAAGATAATAATTTCAAAGTTTGGGTATATACTATAGCCTGGAACATTCAGCATAATGATTTTAAACAGCAGGCAAAAATGGACGATGTGCGGGCCAACTACCAAATTACTGAAGAATATACTCAGATTGATGACCGGCACCAGGCTATACAGCATGCGTTAATGCTACTGCCCGAACCCTATCGCGAGGTATTGTTAATGAGCAAATTTTTAGGCTTAAAGTATGAGGAAATAGCCGCAATTAACAACTGCTCGGTAGGCGTAATTAAAACCCGGGCCTTTAGAGCAATACAACAATTACGTGAAGTTTATTTTAAAATATCCTGAGATATGAAAAGAGAAGAAATTGAACAGCTTTTGGCTGACTATGCCAGCGGAGAAATATCAGCAGCTGATAAACAATATCTGGAAGAATTGTTTAAGCAAGATGCTAAACTAAAAGAAGAAGCGGATGAATTGACAGCCGTATGGCAATCGCTTAATGATATTGAAGAGGGTGAGCGGCCCGGTACAGGAATGGATGAACAATTTTACGCGATGCTGCAAAACGCGAAAGCAGATCAGCAACCTGCGGGACCGATTATTCAATTAAATGTATCCTGGTTAAAAACAGCCGCCGCAATCGCGGCCTGTATAGCGATGTTCGTTATCGGAAGCTTTACCGTTGCACCCATAGAGATTGTTAAGTATAAAACAGTACTGGTAAAGCAACGGGTAATAAATGAACCCCAAACAACCCAACCGCGATTTCTGCCCGTAGCTGAGCATACCATTAAAAACAAAGCGCAGGTAAAAGGTGTCGGTAAAGATAACTCCCCATTGGCACAGCAGCTCAGATCAGTTTACGCGTCGGAGCGGAT
>CAISKH010000492.1 GCA_903885865.1 uncultured Mucilaginibacter sp. | reverse complement strand
TTCAGGCAAATTGCAGGGGCTTTGGCCCGCCGGATAGTATGGTATATAAAAGAAGGCGATGTGGTTGAGCAGGGCCAGGAATTTGGTTTTATAAAATTTGGCTCAAGGGTTGATGTTTTTTTACCGTTGGGGTCAAAGGTAAATGTAGAGATAGGTGAAGTGGTTTTGGGCGGAGTTACTGTATTGGCCAGCCTACCGTTTAAACCTAAATCAAAAAAAGGTTAAATTACCACCAGCGCTGGTTATTAACGTCTTCCTCGTTTATTTTTTCGGATGGCTCAACTGCCGGTCTTTGCGCTTTTGTAGCTACGGGCCGCAATTGCTTTTCTTGTTTAGCCTGAATAGTATTTGTCTGTACTTCCGCATTATTTAATGCAGGAAGCTCACCCGATGATTTAGCAGGCGGGCAATCGTCGGTTGAAAATTTTGTTTTATTCAATTGATGGGTAATTGCATCAATATCTTAACCCACTGTTATATAGCCATTTATAACTGCACCCGGCTCAATATTTACCGAAGCTGATTGAATATTGCCCATAACAATAGCGGTTGATCTTATTTCAAGCAAATCTAATGAAGTAATATCTCCCTTTACTATACCACTAACAAAACATGTTTTTGACGTGATATTGCCCGAAAGTACGGCATGTTGTTCTATTGCAACTTTTTCCGCACAAAATAAATTACCGGTGAGCTTTTCATCAAGTAATATCAACTCGTCCGAAAAGAAGTCATTTCCTTCTCTTGCAAGTTCACTGATATTACTTGTAACCTCTGCTACTGGTTGTGGTTCTCTCTTAAATATATTTAGCATGGTTTATTATTCGCCCGCAAAACGCGTAACTACAGTTGTGGAATTACCAATATCAATTCCGATAGACGACTTTTCAACCCCGCCCGAAACACGGAGCGAATTAAGCGCATAACCCTTACTTGCTAATGTAGCGGGGTCGCTAACAATTTCTAATTGTGCTATTTCACCAAATTCAGCTTTAAAACAATCTATAAGGTCCTGGTAGTACATACCGCCGCCACAGAGGTAAACTTTATTGGTTTTCATTAAGTTTCTATCGTTTATTACATTGCGCAGGTTAGGAGAGATCACCTCGTTATAGTAAGATTTTAACGCGTTTTTCCTGATCTCCCTAACATCAACGTTTTTCTTATCAACGTATAAATGGCCTTTCTGAAAGGCATCGTCAAGGGTATGTGCTGTTCTAAGTTCCAGGTAATGTGTTTTTGAAAGTTCGTTGATCATGTAATTAATAGCATAACGCAAACCATGCGTACTTATCATACTTTGCTCAACTACGCCCGAATCCATGCTCAATACCGATTCAAACGTTCCGAACCCGCAGCTTAAAATAAAAAAGTTTCCCTGTGCCTTTTCTTCCCCTTTTCTTAAGGCTATAGAGCAGGCGACAATTTCGGGTATAACATCCACATTTTTAACATCAAACATCGCTGTTCTTTTTCCGTTACCGCCAAAAGTTGATGAATCATATTCTATTACATGGGTCTTTTTTATTTGCTCAATAGCGGTGTCTTTATAAATACGGTAAGTAGCATAAGGAAATCCCATGGTAATGGTTACCGGCTGATCAACATCATCTACTACAAGCAACATGGCTGCCTTAACCAGCAGTTGATAATCAAGGTCATTCGGTGACGAGTTGATCAATTTATGGGGCGACTGGCCCTCATTAAGCGCTAAATTTCCGCAAATGTACCATTGATTGTTATGGAAAACCTTCAATCCGTTTAAAAGATCCGAAGATGTATTATTCAATGCAGAATTATTGTTTTCAATTAAACTGGAAAAGGATTGAGATAGTAACATTTTATGGTAGGTTAAAGGTTATTTATACAAGTAAATAAATCAATTAAATTTACGTTAACTATTATTATATTATATTAATGTAAGCACCTTATTTTTAAATAAG
>CAISKH010000491.1 GCA_903885865.1 uncultured Mucilaginibacter sp. | reverse complement strand
GCCGACAGCTTTGATGTTACCTACGGCGGCGGCGAAGCTAACGTTGCAGCAGCGCTTTGCAACTACGGATTAAACGGAACATTTGTATCAAAAGTACCCGCCAACCCGATAGGCCAGGCAGCCATTAACCATTTGCGCCGTTATGGTGTAGATACACAATTTGTTGCACGCGGCGGTAAACGTTTAGGCATATATTTCTTAGAAACGGGCGCTTCTATGCGTGCCTCACAGGTGGTTTATGACCGTGCAGATGCCTCCATATCAGAAGTTGACGCCAGCGAGTTTGATTTTGACAAGATTTTAGACGGCGCTTCCTGGTTCCATACTACAGGTATTACCCCGGCCTTGAGCGATAAAGCCGCCGCACTTACTTTAGCCGCTTTAAAAGCTGCCAAAGCAAAAGGCATTACTACCAGTATTGACCTGAACTACCGCAAAAAATTATGGACCAAAGAAAAGGCCCGCGAAGTAATGACCGAGCTTTGTAAATATGTTGATGTTTGTATTGGCAACGAAGAAGATGCCGATACTACTTTAGGTTTTAAGAGCGCGGGTACCGATGTTACCAAAGGCGAATTGAATTTGGATGGCTACAAAGACGTATTCCAACAGATGCAGGCTAAATTCGGTTTTAAATATATTGCTTCCACTTTAAGAGAGAGCCATAGCGCGTCGGACAACGGATGGAGCGCATTGGTATATAACGGAACAGAATTTTATCATACCAAACAATACGAAGTGCGTATAGTTGACCGCGTAGGCAGTGGCGATTCGTTTGCCAGCGGATTTATATTCGGCCTGGTTACCGGCCTTAAAATGGCCGATGCAGCCGAATTTGGCGTTGCCGCTTCGGCAATTAAGCACACTATTCCGGGCGATTTGAACCACGCTACTTTAGCGGAAGTTCAGGAACTGGTTAAAGGCGATGGCTCAGGCCGGGTACAGAGATAGGTTATAGATCATGGTTCATTGTTCATGGTATATTTGCTATGAACTATGAACTATCAACCATGAACAAATATGATAATAGACACCCTTGCAAACGCCGAAAAATACTACGGCCTGCATAAAAGTTTTAAAGCCGCTTTTGAATATCTTAACGGCCACGATCTGGGCGCTTTAGAAGATGGCAGATTTGATATTGCCGATGGTATAAAAGCTATTGTATCAAACAGCGAAGGTAAAACTGCCGAAGTTGCCGGTCAAAAATTCGAGTGCCATGATAAAAATATCGATATACAGGTATGCGTACATGGCAACGAAACCATTGGCTGGAAGCCACGTGCCAAATGCACTGATGCCAAAGACGGTGGTTATAATGAGGAAAAAGATGTTACCTTCTTCGATCATATTCCCGATATGTATTTTGGATTAACAGATGGTCAGTTTGTTATCTTTTTCCCTGAGGATGTACACGCGCCGATGATTGGCGAAGGGCCGATTAAGAAATTGGTACTGAAGGTGAGGATATAAATATTCTATAATTGTCATCCTGAACGTAGTGAAGGATCTTATAAAAGCGAAACGTCGTCTATCGTATAATATTCTTCACTACCGCTCAGAATGACAAAGTTCAAAACCCAAAATACTCCTTAGCGTTATTATAACAAATATCCTGTACTACCTTACCTGTCCAGGCTATATCATTGGGCAGTTCGCCATTTTCGATATCATTACCCAGCAGGTTGCATAATATCCGCCTGAAATACTCATGCCGCGGGAACGACATAAAACTGCGCGAATCCGTAAGCATACCTACCAAACGGCTTAACAGCCCGATGTTAGATAGAGAATTTAATTGCGCGGTCATTCCGTCCTTCTGATCCATGTACCACCATGCCGAACCAAATTGCATTTTACCGGCAACAGAGCCGTCATTAAAATTGCCAGCCATAGAGGCAAATAAGTCGTTATTAACCGGGTTATTGTTATACAGTATGGTTTTAGCCAGCCGATTTCCGGTATCAAGTTTATCGAGAAATTTCGACAGGCATTTCCCCTGTTCAAAATCGCCGATGGAGTCCCACCCGGTGTCGGGCCCTAAAGTGGCCAATGCCCTTGTATTATTATTGCGCAGCGCTCCGAGATGGTATTGTTGCACCCATCCTTTTTCATGATCCCACAAAGCGAATTGAAACAGCATTGCCGATTTAAATTTCAGGTTTTCATCGATTGTTATACCCTGTTTGTTTCTTATTTTATTAAATATGGCTTTTACTTCCTCATTGGTATAGTCAGCAGCATATATATGATCCAGCCCATGGTCTGATACCTTACACCCGTTTGCAGCGAAATAATCATGACGCTTTTTTAACGCGACTAAATAACTGTCAAGGCCGGTTATGCTCGTGTTTTCAATTTTCTCCAGCCTGTCTATATAGATATTCAATGCGCCAATATCGTCAGCGTTCATCGCCTTATCCGGCCTGAAACACGGCAATACTTTTACCGCATATCCATCCTGTTTTATTTTTTGGTGATGGGTAAGGCTATCCAGCGGATCATCCGTAGTACCCACTACCTCTACCTTAAACTTTTTCAGGATATTACGAATGCTAAACTCCGGCGACTGAAGCTTTTCGGCACATTCGTCATATATTTTTTTTGCTGTCGCGGGAGATAAAATTTCTTTGATACCAAAATAACGCTGCAGCTCCAGGTGTGTCCAGTGATATAGCGGGTTGCGCAATGTAAGTGGAACGGTTTCGGCCCATTTTTCAAACTTTTCCCAATCGGTTTTATTGCCGGTTACATAGGCTTCATTAACTCCGTTGGCCCGCATGGCGCGCCATTTATAATGATCGCCGTTGAGCCATATTTGGGTGATGTTCTCAAAATTTATATTCCCGGCAATTTCATCGGGCGGTAAATGACAGTGATAATCAATTATAGGCAT
>CAISKH010000490.1 GCA_903885865.1 uncultured Mucilaginibacter sp. | reverse complement strand
GATCGATATATTGTTGCTGTAGGGCACCGCGCGTTTGTTACCCGTCCCGATAGCTATCGGGGTGTAACATCCCGATAGCTATCGGGAGAAACACGTGTAACAAGATTTTAAGTTAACCTATTGAAATACAATAGTTTGATAAAATTGAGTGTAACAAGATGTAACAACGTGTTACGACATATTCGTCAGCAGAATTATACTTAATTTATAGGCTTATTATTGATAATCAAATAATTACAAATCTGCCAATTTTGGGTGAGTGAAACAAAAAAATCACGCTTAAAAATTAGGCTTAAATTGTAGCGTGTTACATTATAAAGTTTTAATTAGATTTGACATATACCTGATAGGATGATATCACTAAATATAATACCCGTTACGCTGCTTGCGCAATACCTGCAACTGGTAAATAGTAATTTAGAAGCGTCTTTTAATGAGTTGAAAGATGCCGAAATATCAACAGGTACATTTAGTTTTTATACATCGGTATCGGCCATTACCTCATCGCGCATTGAGGGTGAGCAAATGGAGGTTGATAGTTACCTGAAACACAAAATGCTTAATGTGGAGTATCAGCCCAACCTGGTTCAAAAGCCCGATGATCTGTACAGGGCCTACCTGTTCGCGCAGCAAAACCAATTAACGGCTGCCAATTTTTTAGCTGCGCATAAATTAATTGCGGCCCACCTGCTGCCTGCCAATAAGCAGGGCGTTTTGCGCACAGGCAATATGGTGGTTATGGAGCATAAAACCGGCCGAATACAATTTGAAGCCGCAACACCCGGGCAGATAAAAAGTGAGCTTGATTTGCTTTGGGACGATATAGAAATACTAAAAAACCGGCAACTTACCTGCGCGGAAGTTTTTTATTTCGCGTCATTTATCCACATCCTGTTTGTAGCCATACACCCGTTTGAAGATGGTAACGGGCGCGCCGGGCGTTTGCTCGAAAAATGGTTTATTGCCCAAAAACTGGGCAGTAAAGCCTGGTACCTGCAAACCGAGTTAAACTATTATACCAACGTTAATAACTATTATAAAAATCTTAACCGGCTGGGTATATTTTATAATGAGCTGGATCATAACAAGGCCATGCCTTTTTTATTAATGCTGCCAAACGCTTTTAACAATTAAAATCCCACCTCTACCCCAGGGCAACGCCAAAAACATAGCCCCTTTATTACTACATTTGCCCCAAACTAATCAAACTTGAATACCACGCTACCCAAAACCAAACAATTCAACTTCGCCGAAGGCGAACTGCTACTGGTTAACAAACCCTATAAATGGACCAGCTTTGATGTGGTAGGCAAGCTGCGCAATTCGTTCAAGCCTTTGAAATTAAAGGTGGGGCACGCGGGTACGCTTGATCCGCTGGCAACCGGGCTGCTCATTATCTGCACCGGGAAAATGACCAAACAGATAGATACTTTCCAGGCCGAAGAAAAAGAATATACCGGTACCCTGGTATTGGGCGCAACCACCCCATCGTACGATATGGAAACCG
>CAISKH010000489.1 GCA_903885865.1 uncultured Mucilaginibacter sp. | reverse complement strand
TATGAGCATGATAAGCCTATGGCGCCGCATATTATTGGCCCGCAAAACCCTGAGTATACCCCGCTCGACCAGATATCGCCTTACCTGCGCAGCGCGGTAATGACCGCCGAGGATCCCACTTTTTATAAAAACCGCGGTTTTGTTGACAAGGCTATACGGCAATCGCTTATTACCGACTTTAAGGAGCATAAATTTAAACGGGGCGGCAGCACCATATCAATGCAGTTGGTTAAGAACTCATTTTTAACAAGGAAGAAGACGCTTTCCCGTAAAATAGAGGAAATACTGATCGTATGGCTCATAGAAAATAATAATATCATGACCAAGGACCGTATGCTGGAGGTTTATTTTAATATTATTGAATGGGGCCCTGATGTTTATGGCATCGCGGAGGCATCGCATTATTATTTTGGCAAGGAGCCCTCGGAGCTGACGCTTGGCGAGAGTATTTTCCTGGCCAGTATTGTGCCACGCCCCAAAGCCGGACTGTACGCGTTTTTACCGGACGGCACATTAAGACCCGGCCTCGAAAATTATTTCAACTCACTGGGTCGCATGATGACCGGCAAAGGTTTTACCCAGATCGACAGCAGCTCGTATGGGTTTAATACGGTACACTTAAAAGAGAGCATGCGCCATAGGGTGGCCTCCGTTGATTCGGCGGCGGCCAGCAGGATGTTAAATGCCCCGCCCGACGATGATAATGAGGCGCTCCCTGTAATTATTGAACCAACACCGCCGCCTGTGAAAAAGTTAAGCTTTATTCAGCGGTTATTTGGTAAGAAGGATAGCATAACGCAAAAAACAGAGCAAAAATTAAAAGACGAAGAAAATCAAAGGGTTCAATCAATAGATACCGCCGGCAAAACCAAAAAGCAAATACGCCAGGAAAAAAGGGCAATAAAACAACAGGAAAAAGCGCGCCGGCAGGCGCTGAAAGACCACGGCCTGTTATAATTACTTAGGCGTGACGCCAATATGTGTTTAAACATTTATTTTTGTGCTGAAATTAAATGTTTAACATATCATGTCATTATTAGAGAAATTGAACTGGCGTTATGCCACTAAAAAATTTGATCCTGCTAAAAAATTAAGCGCCGAACAATTGGATAACCTGCTTTCGGCGGTACAGTTGTCGCCCTCATCAGCTGGCTTGCAGGCATACCGGGTATTGGTTGTTGAGGACCAGGAAATAAAAGAAAAACTACGAGAAGCAGCAAGGGGTCAACAGCAATTAACCCAGGCATCGCATATTTTCGTTTTTGCGGCCGAAACTAACCTGGATGAGGCTTATGTAACCAAATATATTGATAGCATTGCCGCAACACGTGGCATTCCCCGCGAAAACCTGGACCTATTTGAGCAAAACATAAAGGGCAGCGTTAACCGTATGGCCGAGGACCAGAAAATTGTATGGGATCACAAACAAGCTTACATAGCCTTAGGTGTTTTACTAAGCGCCGCTGCCGATATGGGTATTGACGCCTGCCCTATGGAAGGCTTTGAAGCCGGGAAATTTGATGAAATATTAGGATTGAAGGAATTAGGTTTAACCACCTCGGTAATTGCACCCGTTGGTTTCAGGGCGGAAGATGATGTATTTAGCAAGGCCGCAAAAGTACGCAGGCCCAAAGAGGAATTGTTTATACATATATAAATTGTATTGGTTCTGAAAGCAAAATTTCCGTTAGCGGCTTAATCAAGTTAGCTTACCCGTCATTCGGGTGATTGCGTCTTTATAGCTATCACTGAAAGGGATTTCCTCGTCAGCAATTTTAATACGGCCCTTGCGGATGGAATGTACATGCTCCAGGTTAACAATATATGATTTATGAACCCTGAAAAACTCGTCGGCAGGCAACTGGCTCTCTAACGATTTTATAGTAACACGCGAAATAATTGCCTTCGGGGAGTTAGTGGTGTAAATTTTTACATAATCTTTAAGCCCCTCTATATAGGTAATATCAGCGTGGTTAACCTTTATCAGGTTATAATCGGCATATAAAAAAATGTACTTTCTTGGTTTTTCGGAGCCCGGTTCAATTTGCCGTTTTGATTGTTCAAATAACACGAATGCCTTGTTACACGCTTTTAAAAACCGGTCGATAGAAACGGGTTTGAGCAAATAATCAACCACATCCAGCTCAAAGCCATCCAGCGCGAATTCGTCATAAGCAGTCACAAATATAATCAGCGGATTATTAACCAGGCTCTTAACAAACTGCAAGCCGCTTATGCCCGGCATTTGTATATCGCAAAAAATTAGGTCGACCTGCTGCTCCTGTAAAACCTGCATAGCTTGAGCCGCAGACCGGCAGCTCGCAACGAGCTGCAAATTATCCACCATGCGGATATTATCTTCAAGCAGTTCGAGCGCTAGGGGCTCATCATCAATTATTATACAGTTCATATTGGTTTAATGCAATAATACAAAGTAATTGTGAATATTAATAGCTAAACTCGCCAATAGGATAGCGCCGTTCGTCGCATCAATACAGGCTTTTGTCTCATAGTTGTTACATTTAAATAATTTCTCATTTTATTTGTACCATGAATAAACTGATAAGTAACCGCTGGTTTCAATATGCCATGCCTTTAGTAATATGGTTTTTATTATTAATACTTCCCTATTTACCAAGCACCAGTAATAATATCCCCGAAGCATATCGTGCCCGTTTTCTTGATAATATCATTATATCAAATAGCTTGTTGCTTGGTCTTTTTTATATACATACTTATCTGGTGTACCCCCTTCTTAATAAAAAAATAATATGGTACGTATTAGGGCTGGTTGCCGTGCTTGCAGTATATTGGTATTGCCGTTATCTTTTATGGGCCGAACCTTCACA
Organism: uncultured Mucilaginibacter sp.; assembly: GCA_903885865.1. GTDB lineage: Bacteria > Bacteroidota > Bacteroidia > Sphingobacteriales > Sphingobacteriaceae > Mucilaginibacter. The sequence continues at coordinate 6,878 of CAISKH010000489.1, read as the reverse complement.
TACTAACCATTTTTCGCATTTGGCCGATAGCAATGCCTTCCACAGGCGCCCGTCCTCATTTAATCAGTCATCTGGCCGGGGTGGCCGCGGACCGCGGGGTTGGCGTGGATTTGGTGGCTCGCCCAATTTTATTCCTGTATTATCGCCTTTGGTAGCCCTTTTATGCAGCTTTTGTTACCGGGTTATATTAGATAATCAATCGCGCCAGCAACTGTTAAAAGAACGCGAAACCATCCATTTAAAATCAGAGCTTAACTTTTTGCGTTCGCAGATCAGTCCGCATTTTATGTTTAATATCCTGAACAACCTGGTGGCGCTGGCCCGTAAAAAATCAGACGACCTGGAGCCGGCAATTGTTAATCTATCGCAATTAATGCGCTATATGCTGTACGAAAGCGATGATCACCGGGTGATGCTGAGTAAAGAAATTGAGTATTTAAAAAGTTATATTAACCTGCAAATGCTGCGTTTCGGCAGTAATGTAAAAGTGGGCATTGATATAACGGGCGATACTGATAGATATACCATTGAGCCCATGCTTTTAATTCCGTTTGTTGAAAACGCTTTTAAACACGGCACAGGCATGGTTGAAGACCCCATTATTGCCATTTCTTTAACTATAGAACCGGATACGGATTTAATGCGGTTTATTGTAGTTAACGGGGTTAGCGAATTGGATGTATCAAAAGATAACAGCTCGGGCATAGGGATCATAAATGTAAAAAGAAGACTGGCCATTTTATACCCGGGCAAACACGAACTGCATATACTGAATGAGAATAATTCGTTCACTATCGACCTTAGCATCTATCTCTCCAATTAATTACTAATTTTTTAGTTATTTGTGATATGTTTGTCGCGGCATTGTGTAAAATGGTCGCGACAATCCCTTAAGTGGTATACTTTATTTTTTGCTTCAATATACTGTACCTATCATTGTATACGATTAGTTTAACGTATGGCACGTAATTTTACTACCTGATCGCTAAGAAATGAAAAAAAATACATTATCAATAATTGTAACCTTGCTGTTGTTTCCCGGTTTCCGGCTATTCGCGCAGCAGGAAGCGGGTTCGCCCAAATTAAAGGACGTACAGCCCGCAAGTATCTGGGTACCTTCGCCTGTAAAAGTTGATGGCAAGCTTTCTGAGTGGAACAATTCTTTCCAGGCTTATAACAAAGCCACCAAACTATATTATACCCTGGCTAATGATGATAAAAATATTTACCTGGCTATTAAATCAACTGATGTGCAAAATAATGCCAAAATTATAGCAGGCGGCATAACCTTTACATTGAATACCGACGACAAGAAAAAAGAAAAGGATGCCTTTTCGCTTACTTACCCGGTAAGACCTGCGCGCGGTCCGGGTGGCCCCGGTGGCCCGAATGCCGCCGGCGTAACACGCGTTGTTGTTGGCGGTGGCGGTGGCGACAATGTTCGCATTGATGTTAGAGGTTTTGGCGGCCCCGGTAATACGTTTACTGTTGATTCGGCCATGATAAAAGCAGCGCACGAGCGTACCATCGCGGCAGCTAAAGAAATAAAGGTGTTTGGATTTAAGGATATTGCCGATTCGCTTATTTCAATTTATAACGAATATGGTATTAAGGCCGCTATTGGTTACGATGATAAAGGGAACTTTACCTATGAGTTAGCTATTCCGCTTAAAGCATTAAGCCTCTCTGTTGATAACGCGAAAGAATTTGCCTATAATGTTAAAGTTAACGGCCTGCAACTTATGATGAGGATGAACATGGATGGTGGCGGGCCCGGCGGCGGTGGAAGAGATGGCGGCGGCGGTGGCGGCGGATTTGGCGGCGGAGGAGGAGGAGGAGGCGGATTTCCCGGCGGCGGCAATGTTAGTTTTGGCGGCCCCGGCGGCGGCAATAATTCTTTCCAGGATATGATAAGCCCCAGCGATTTTTGGGGGAAATATACTTTAAGTAAAAAACAATAACATCTACCCATATAATATTTGTAATACATTCACAACATGAAAAAATTATTCACTATAGCTGTTCTGATCCTGTTATCATGCAGCCTTTTTGCCCAGGTACCCCCTTCTCCGAACCCTGCTGCGCCGGTTGTCACTCCTCCTTCTTCACGCGGGGCGAGCGGTATTGTTCCTCCCCCTTTAATTTCGCGCGAGGTAAGCGGTATTGTTAAAGACGGAAGCGGGCAAACTGTTATCGGCGCCTTGGTAACGTTGAAGTCAAGAAAAGACACCCTGCGTACAGCCACTAACGACGATGGCATATTTATTTTTAAAGATGTGAAACTGGCCACCTTTAATATTACTGTCTCCAGTATTGGTTCCACAGATTTCATAAAAAAATATTTAACTAATGATGCTGTAAAGAGGGTTATACTTGATCCTATAGTACTTAAAGACAAAGCCAACGAGCTTAACGAAGTAAAAATTAACGGCACACCGAGTATAACCTATAAGACCGATACGGTTGAATACCGCGCCAGCGATTACCATGTGCGCGAAAACGCCACCCTTGATGAATTGCTGAAAAAAATGGAGGGCATGGAAGTGGGCAGTGACGGAACCCTAACCCACCAGGGCCAGCAGGTAACCAAAATGAGGGTTAACGGCAAGGATTTTGCAGGCGGAGATGTGGCCCAGGGTATTCAAAACTTACCGGCTGATATTGTTGAAAAGGCACAGGTAATTGATGATTACGGCGACCAGGCCGGGCGCACAGGCATTAAAGACGGCGACCCTACCAAAGTACTGAATGTTACCACTTATGCCAATAAATCGGTAGGTAACATACTGCGCGCTACAACCGCTGTGGGAACCAACGATCGTTATAACGAGAACATATTTGCAGAACGCCTTAACGGCAATGAACAGCTGGGTATTATAGGCAACTTCAGGAACACGGTTAATGGCGTGGCCAGCGCGGGAATTAGCGCGGGCAATACGGGCGCTGCCGGAGCAGGCGGTGGCGGTGGTGGTGGCGGTGGTGGCGTCGGAAGCAGTGCCGGAAGCGGCGGTACTACTACTTCGGGCAGCCCATCATTTAATTATCGCGACCAATGGGGTAAATACCTACAGGTTAACGGTAGCTACAGATACACTTATACCAATACTAACTCCATTAGCAATGCTACAGGCGTACAAAGCAGCACCTTAGGTTCATCTAATTTTGTTAAAAATGGCACAGTACAAAGCAATGCCAAATCGCACAATACCAGCTTTGAATTTGAATATACCCCCGATAGCTCTAACTTTTTGCGGGTAACCCCTTCTTTTAGCTATAGCAGTACCAATAGTACATCAAATAACGCAAGCTCTTATATTGGCTTGCAAAACCAGTCAGTTGTTGATAAGCCGGTTACCACCACAACAAATCCAAATTATGGCGCTATTGTTTTTTACCAATACATATTTAAAAAAGACCATAGGCGTAATATTTCACTTCAATTGAATGCAACTCATTCAAATAGCCAGTCGGATCAGATAACTAATAATGAGACCAGATATCTGGATGCAAGCCAAAACCTGCTTAAAGATTCATTAACACATCGTAATACCACTACTGGAAGCATTAACAACACTTACCGCGCAAGTCTGCAATATGTTGAACCCTTAACCAGGATTTCACAATTAGAATTTGCGGCTCAAACGCAGGATGTCGAGCGTAATAATGATAAAGAAGCATATAATATTAATCCGAATGGCAGTACTACCAATGTGGATTCATTGAATAATATTTATAAAACTACGTTTATAACCAGCCGTATCGCGCTGAATTACCGGCTTAATACCACCAAATTCAGCTTGTCGCTTGGTGCTGCGGCTATGCCAAGCCACCTTGATGGTACCAATATCAGCAAGGGGGGAATAGTGACCGTGAAAAACGATTTCCACCTGGTGCCGTTATTCCGTTTTCAATACCAGTTCTCTCGCACACACCAGATATCTATTAACTATACAGGTACGCCGCAAGAACCTAATTTTGCGGATTTACAACCCGTACCCGATTATTCAAACCCTAACAACCCGGTATTTGGTAACCCTGATCTTAGGCCCTCGTTCAGGCATAATTTAGCTTTGCGCTATAACAATTACCTGCCCAATTCAAGGTGGAATTTCTCGGCCAACGTAAGCGGCAGCTACTACCAGGACCAGATAGAAGTCAACAGCATTCAGCTTTATCGCCCCGCACTGAAGGATTATTTAAATGAAACCTATTATGTGAATTTAAGCGGGAACGAATCCATATTAACCAACTATAATATCAGCAAGCAATTTTCCGACCGCAGGTATAACCTTACGTTAAATGGTACTACTACTTATAATTATGAACCGGGCATGAGTAATAATGTACTTACCCGCCAAACCACCTGGGATTTTTATGAGCGTTTTGGCCCGAGGCTGAATCCTAATACCTCGTTAGAGATCAACCCGTTTGTATCCTATGAAGTTAGACGTAACTTTAATACCCTGCCTAACGCGTCAACATCAAATTATACACGCACCGCGCTCGACCTGGAAGGCAAGTTTTATTTAGGAGGAAACCGGAGCTGGACCATTGAATATGATGCCAGCAAGAACTATCTTACCGGCATAAACGCCAATGTTACCAAAAACCCGCTGGTAATAAACGCCTATATTGAAAAGGAATTCTTTAAAAGGAAGAACGGACAGTTAAGAATATCGGCATTTGACTTGTTGGATCAAAACAATTATGTAGACCGCACCTACCAAGGAGCCGGTTATACCGATACCAAAACCAATGCCCTAAGCCGCTATTTCATGGTTAGTTTTATATTAAACCTGCAAAAATGGAGCGGTACGCCAACACGTAACGGTCAGCAGATGATGCGCCGGGGCGACGGCAGCTTTATATATTAGCATTCCATATCTTTCCCAAAAAACAGCGATGGGTTTAAAACCTATCGCTGTTTTTTGTTTGGAAAGAATATTGTTAAGCATGGCGACAATCCGACAGCTATTGGAACAGGCGCACTTAACTCAACTCCTTCATCAATTTATCAAACGCTTCTTTTAGCTCCGCCAGCTCCTGCTCAACCTTCGCCAGTCGGGCTTCAAGCCCGGTTTCCGGGCGGTTATGCGGTTCGTCAAAATAATCATTGTTTATATCAGGCGCTCCGGCCAGCAAATGCGCGTAACGAGCCTCCTTTTGCCCTGGCCGCTTAGGCAATTGCATTAAATAGGGCATAGCCGGCGCGGCTAGTTTTTCTAACATTTCCTGTACCTCTTCTATAGTTTCAAACTCATACAGCCTGCCTGAGTTAGTATTCAATTCGCCGGGTGTTTGCGGGCCGCGCAGCATCAGCAGACATAGTATGGCCAATTCGGCAGGTATAAGCGGAAAAACGATGGCAAAATTATGTTTGTATTTTACCGAGCGGATAGAGCCCCCCGTAGCCGTTGAGATGAGCTCTCTTTTTCGCAGCGTGTTTAACGCCTGCATTACCGTTTCCTCATCATACTGCACCACGGGGTTGCGCGAGGTTTTTTGATTGCACGCCGCCGTGAGGCCGTTAAGCGTCATGGGGTAATAATCGGGCGTGGTTTTGCATTTTTCCATTAACGAGCCTAAAACACGTAGTTCGGCAGCATCCAGTATGGGCAGGGTTTGTGGTGAATCCATGGGCTAAATATAAGCGGCAATAAGTAAAATAGACCTTAAACAGTCTAATAATTTTTATTCATTTTACCTTTTGAACCTAATTAAAAACAAGTTAATTTGTACCCATGTCCCTATTTGTCGCCTCGTTAAACTCCGGAAGTAATGGCAATTGCTATTACGTGGGCAATGAGCGCGAGGCCATATTGGTTGATGCCGGCATTTCCTGCCGCGAAACCGAAAAGCGTATGGCCCGCCTCGGACTATCTATGCGCAAGGTAAAAGCCATTTTTATTTCGCATGAACATTCCGACCATATCCGCGGTATTACCGTACTGGCAAAAAAATACCGGTTACCGGTTTATATTACTCCGCTTACCTTACAATATGGCGGCTTAGCGCTGGAAGATAGTTTGGTTTCGGAGTTTATTGCAGGTGAGCCTATTCGCATCGGCGGGCTGCTGGTAACCGCTTTTTCAAAACTGCATGACGCTGCCCACCCGCATAGCTTCACTATTGCCTCCGGCGATATTAAAGTGGGTGTTTTTACTGATATAGGCGTGGTATGCGAAAACCTGATCTTTCATTTCGGGCAATGCCATGCAGCTTTCCTTGAAACTAATTATGATGAGGAACTGCTGGAAAACGGCCGTTACCCTTTATACTTAAAACGCCGTATCCGCGGTGGCATGGGGCATCTTTCAAACAAGCAGGCGCTTGCCCTGTTCACAGATCATAAACCGGCGTATATGACGCACTTGTTTTTGTCGCACCTTTCAAAAGAAAATAACGACCCCACCCTGGTTCATAATTTATTTACTACCAAGGCCAATGGAACGGAGATCATTATAGCTTCGAGGTACGCAGAAACGCAGGTTTACCATATCAGTGGCGAAGTAAGCAAGGCAAATGCCGCGACAGCGAACCTACAGTTTAGTTTGTTTTAATGGCGACTACAAACAAACCCCACATTTTAAAACCCAACATTCCCAATATACCTATCTCTTTTACAATAATTTATAAAAAATTGCACTAAAATATTATAAAAATGTTTTTGTAGATTTGTTTCAAAGAGGGGGGTTTAACTATTACTACAATAACCTTTCTTTTACGCCCCCCTGTTAACATAGTGAACCCGTTGGGGTTTATACTCGTATAATAGACATGAAACAATCTTTGCCGGATAATAAGGAACGAGTACTTTCTCTTTTAGAGGAAGCCTATGCCTGTAGGGCAAATAATTTAAATAAAAGCACCGCACTTGC
>CAISKH010000488.1 GCA_903885865.1 uncultured Mucilaginibacter sp. | reverse complement strand
GATTGCTCAAAGCAAGGCACCCCTTGAGAATTATCAGGCAAAGGTATTTTTTTATTTCGAATATCCCATTATATCATGGCTGTAATTAGAATATTCTACCCAAGCGGGCTTTGGGTGGGAATCAATCGCCCAAAAAAAATGTGCAGATGCTAACCAAAACATCTGCACATTTGCTCCCGATAGCTATCGGGACTACACATCAAAAAATCTACAACTTAATTTCCTCATCCTTCGATGAGAAAAAATGAAACTCGGTAATTTGGTAGGCGGGGTTGCTGGTAACCTTTATCCATTGGCCGTATTTAAAGAACCATTGCATTTGGCGGGTATAAATCCCCTGTTTTATATAAGCTTCAATATACGGGTGAACACAGAGCGTTATTCCTTTTTCGTTCTGTTCAACCAAAATAAAGTTGAAGTTATTCTCAATATCATCCAGCAATAAAATGGTTGGCCTTATGGTACCGGTGCCATGGCAGGCGGGGCAAACCTCGCTGGTAACAATATTCATTTCGGGCCTAACCCGCTGGCGGGTAATTTGTACGAGGCCGAATTTACTCGGCGGTAAAATAGTATGCTTGGCACGGTCGAGCGCCATTTCGGCCCGTAAAAAATCAAACAGATCTTTACGGTTGTTCGGCTTGTGCATATCAATAAAATCAATCACCACTATGCCGCCCATGTCGCGCAGGCGCAACTGGCGGGCAATTTCTTTGGCCGCTTCCTTATTTACCTGGAAAGCATTTTCTTCCTGATTCTCTTTATTTGCTGTGCGGTTGCCGCTGTTAACATCAATAACATGCAGGGCCTCTGTATGCTCAATTACTAGGTAAGCGCCGCCGGCTAAATTTACTGTTTTGCCAAAGGCCCCCTTTATTTGTTTATCAATGCCATAGTGCTCAAATATGGGCTCCTTGTGTTTATGTAAGCGGACAATGTTTTCCAGCTCGGGCGAAATATTTTGAACGTATGCGCGAATTTCCTCGTACAGATCGGGATCGTTTAAATAGATATGCTGAAAATCGGGGCTTAATATATCCCGCAGGATAGTTGATGTACGGCCTATTTCGCCTAATACTTTTTTACCGGGTTCAACGGCTGGCAGGCGGGTTATAAACGATTCCCATTTTGATACCAGGTCGAGCAGGTCCTTTTGCATTTCAGCAACACCTTTCCCCTCAGATACCGTACGGATAATTACACCAAAGTTTTTGGGCTTTATGCTTTCTATTATCTTGCGCAGGCGGTTACGCTCGGTGTTGCTCTTTATTTTTTTGGAAATAGAGATCACATCAGAAAAAGGTACCAATACCACATAGCGGCCGGCAATAGACAGGTCGGAACTTAAACGGGGGCCCTTTGTAGAAATGGGCTCCTTAGCTATCTGTACAGGAATAAGCTGGTTCTTGGTTACAATTTCACCAATCTTCCCGCTTTTATTAATATCCCCTTCCAGCTTAAAGTTATCTAAAAGCTTTGACTGGTAACCACCACTACGCACTTGCTTGGTTAATTTAAGCAGGCTTTGAACCTGCGGACCAAGGTCAAGATAATGCAGAAAAGCATCCTTCTCATAGCCTACATCAACAAAGGCAGCATTTAATCCGGGCATTATTTTTTTAATCCGTCCCAGGTATAGATCGCCAACCGTATAATTGTTGCTGATCTGCTCTTTATGTAGCTCTACAAGTTGTTTATCCTGTAATAATGCAATAGTAACCGCGTTGGGGGATGAATCGATAATTAATTCTTTTATCAACTGCTACTCCATTTCTTAAAACGGCATCCTGGTAATTACCAGTCGCCGCATATTAAATAATAGGGTAAAAAACAATAATTTAGGGCAATTCTCCGCTATAAAAAGCGGGCATAAAATAAGGTGCTAAACAGCGTGCCTATTTCTTTTTATGCCTGTTTTTTCTTAAACGCTTTTTGCGTTTATGGGTGGCCATTTTGTGTCTTTTACGTTTTTTACCGCTTGGCATAATAATAATTTTTTAAACTGTTAATTTTTTAATTCCTTAATATATTCGTCAATACGCTGCCCTATAACGGGATCAGCTATCATATCCTTGCATTTTTGGTAGGCTGCTATGGCCTCCGGTTTCTTCCCTAACTGTTTATAGCTTTCAGCAAGGTAAAAATAGGGCTCAAATTCATTGGGCTTATTTGCAATAATTGTTTTAAAGCGCAGCACTGCCTTATCATACTGTCTTGATTTCATAGAGAACAAACCTAAATTCAGGTTTGCGCTTTCGTTATTAGGGTCCTGCTTTACCACTTCGAGCAATAAAGCTATCCCCTGCATAGGCGTTCCCCCGCCGTTTACATAGGCAACGCCGAGACCTGTTTTACCATCTAAGCTTTCCGGTTTCAGTTTCAGCACATTTTGAAACGCCTCAACAGCATTGGTAATATATGCTGACATTACTGTAGTATCCTGTGTAAGCTTATAGGCATCATTAAAACGGTTGCCGGCATTTAACCAGTTGCTCAGTGTGTTTTCCTTGCTGGCAAGCTCCAAATAATAAAATGCAGCCGGCGCCGGCTGATTAACAGCGTCCCATTGCGCAGCCAGCTGTTTTTCAAGCTTCAGTTTGTCGGCATCATTGGCAGCGTTTTTTAACCGGCCCTCCAGGTCATTGATCTTTGTAGCTAACGCCGCGCCTATTGCCGCTTTAGCTGTTTCGGATACCGTTGAAACCGTAACATTTGCCGGTGGTTGATGCCTAACGGAAGTACCTTTTTCATTATCACGCGCAGCACCCGGCTTTATTAAGCCCCTTACAGGTAATGAATACAAATAGCCCATAACAGCCACAATGGCTATAATAACAACTATTTGTTTTTTATTCATAGCTGCTTGTTTTTCTATTTGCTTGTTTTGTTGCCAGATCTAACTTTCTCAACAAAAGTTTTAGCCGGTTTAAAGCTTGGCACAAAATGCTCAGGAATAATTATCGCAGTGTTTTTTGAAATGTTACGCGCTGTTTTTTTAGCCCTTTTCTTTACAACAAAACTTCCGAACCCCCTAACATAAACATTTTCGCCGCCTACCATTGAATTCTTAATAACCTTAAAAAATGCCTCAACTGTTTCTTGTACGTCAACCTTCTCAATTCCTGTTTTAGATGAGATTTCAGTTATAATTTCTGCTTTAGTCATGTCCTTTTTTCTTTTATTAAAATACGTAATTACTTAACTTATTTAGGGTTGCAAAAGTATCGCTTATTTGCGAAAGAGCGAAATAATTCTACATTTTTTTTATTTTGACCATAAACAGTCATATAATCTTTACAAATATCACGCCGCTAAGCACTTATTCCTATATTTTTGCCTGACATGGATTTCTCCGGCGAATTGGTAAACTGGTATAATAAAAACAAACGCAACCTGCCCTGGCGCGACACTTCCGACGCGTATATTATATGGCTCTCCGAGGTTATTTTGCAGCAAACCCGCGTAGAGCAGGGACTGCCTTATTTTTACCGTTTTGTTGAAAAATATCCCAACGTAAGCAGTTTCGCTGCGGCCAATGAGGATGAAATATTGAAACTATGGCAGGGCCTCGGTTATTATTCGCGGGGCCGCAATATGCTTAAAACGGCCCGCGTTGTGCAGGAACAGTATAATGGTAAATTCCCGGAGTTATACGATCAGCTGATAAAACTGAAAGGCATAGGCGAGTATACTGCTGCGGCCATCGCTTCTTTTTCGGCAAACGAAGCAAAGGCTGTGGTTGATGGAAATGTATACAGGGTGATAGCCCGCTACTTCGGCATAAGCGAACCTATAAATAGCAGCAATGGTAAAAAAACATTTCAAAACATTGCCGACGATTTGTTGAATAAGAAAAGCCCGGCACTACATAACCAGGCCATAATGGAGTTTGGGGCCATGCTTTGTAAGCCTAAAAACCCGGCCTGTGCTATTTGTCCTGTTAATAATGGGTGCTATGCTCTTGCACACCATATGGTAGCCGAATTGCCTGTTAAAATCAATAAAGTAAAGATAAAAGAGCGTTTTTTCAACTACTTTTTCTATACCGACGGAGAAAGTATTTTGATGAACAAAAGGGATGAAAGCGATATTTGGGCCAATATGTATGATCTTCCGTTAGTAGAAACTGCTTCCTTATTACCGCTTAATGAACTGCTGGCCCTGCCCGAAACGGTAGCGCTTTTTGGTCCCGACATTAAAATACCGGCAAGCATATCTGTAAAAAAACATATACTCACACATCAGCATTTATATGTACGCTTTATTACTTTACAGCGGCGTCCCACACAAATTAAAAAAACCTGGAATTTCATTAAAATAGAAAAAATAAACAAGTTAGCGCTTTCAAAGGTGATTTTTATTTTCTTAGATAATTTATCAAAGTGAAATTAAAGTGAGTACCTTTAACTTTATGCATTTAAAGTATGTCGGGAATTAATAAAGTTATACTTGTTGGCCATTTGGGGAAAGACCCGG
>CAISKH010000487.1 GCA_903885865.1 uncultured Mucilaginibacter sp. | reverse complement strand
CCCAGTTGTATCATTACTGCGGTGCTTAGCATATTCAGTACCATCTTTTGGGCAGTGCCCGCTTTCATGCGGGTTGACCCTGTTACAAACTCCGGGCCTGTTACTACTTCAACCGGGTATTGTGCTACGGCAGCCACGGGGCTGCCACTATTGCAAACAACGCAGCCGGTTGTTATTTTATTTTGATTGGCTGCTTTAAGGCCTCCAATTACATAGGGCGTAGTGCCCGACGCGGCAATACCTACCACCACATCCTTATCAGTTATGTTAAAGGCCATCAGGTCTTTCCAGGCCTGGTTAATATCATCCTCGGCAAATTCAACCGCTTTGCGAATAGCGCCGTCGCCGCCGGCTATAATACCCACCACCCAATCAAACGGCACACCAAATGTTGGCGGGCATTCAGACGCGTCGACAACTCCCAAGCGCCCGCTGGTTCCAGCGCCAATATAAAAAAGCCTGCCGCCTGCTTTCATTTTGGCAGTAACTACAGTAACCAATTTTTCTATTTGCGCCAACGCCTTGCTTACTGAAACCGAAACCGTTTGATCTTCGTAATTGATATGCTGAAGGATCTCGCCCACGCTCATCTGCTCCAGGTGGTTATAGTGCGAATCTTTTTCGGTTGTGGTTTGCATTTGCGATGAATTATTTGCCAAAATTCGGTAAAATTCCTGATATGGCTTAATAAATATAGCACTGTCAAACCCAAAACAGTAAATTTGTAAGAGTAATTTATGAAAAAAACGACGGGTATTGTTTTCAGGTCAATTATTTTGCTTTTATTGGGCGTAACCATAGGCCTTTTAATAAGCGATAATAACCTCGCGGGCCATATTTCATTCGACGGAAAAGATAAGGTATCCAAGGTTTTAGACCTTGTTCGCCATAACTATGTCGACTCGGTAAATGTCGACAGCATTGAAGGTGTAACCTTAAACGGTATGCTGCAAAATCTCGACCCGCATTCGCTTTACCTGCCTGCCCGTCAGGCGGCCAGCATCAATGAAAAACTTGAAGGGGGCTTTAATGGTATTGGCATTGAATACCTGTTGCTGCGCGATACGCTGGTGATAACACAGGCATACCCGGGCGGCCCGGCGGCTAAAGCGGGAATTGTACCGGGCGACCGGGTAATTGATGTTGACCATAAAGGTTTTTCGGGCACACATTTAATTAATGACCGTGTAAATAAAGTCTTCAGGGGCGAAAAAGATTCGCAATTGCTGATGGCCGTATTGCCGGCAGGAAGTAAAACCATAAAGTTTTTTAACATAAAGCGCGACCGCATTGCCCTGAGCAGTATGGATGCGGCCTATATGCTTACCCCGGTTATGGGCTATATCAAGATCAGCAAATTCGCATCGGCTACGGATGCAGATTTTCGCATCGCCCTAAATAAACTAAAAAAACAGGGCATGCAAAAACTGGTATTGGATATACGCGGCAACGGCGGCGGCTACCTGAAGACCGCTACCGCCCTGGCCGATGAATTTTTGTCAAAAAAGCAACTGATAGTTTATACAAAAGGCGTTCACGAGCCGCGCACCGATTATTTCTCGACCGATTCGGGCCATTTTCAGCATGGTAAACTGGCTTTGCTTATTGATGAGTATTCTGCCTCAGCGAGTGAGATACTGGCAGGCGCTTTACAGGACCTTGATCGCGCTGTTATTGTGGGGCGCCGCTCATTTGGCAAAGGCCTGGTGCAGGAGCAATTTCCGTTTGGAGACGGCTCTGCTATCAACCTTACCATTGCACGGTATTATACACCTTCGGGACGGTCAATTCAAAAATCATATACTAGCGGTATAGAAAACTACCGCAACGAACTAACCGAACGTATGCGAAAAGGCGAACTTTTTTCTGAAGAAAGTAATTTAAAGGACAGCGCTTTCCGCAAACCTGGTAATTACCATACCGCATTGGGCAGGAAAGTTTTTAGCGGCGGCGGTATCATGCCCGATATTTTTGTACCAGCCGATACCACGCAAGGCACTTTATTGATTCAGCAGCTTAATAACCAGCAAGTTTTTATGGCTTATGTTGTTGACCGTATGCAGCCAGAATTAAACAAATATACAGCAGGCGATGATTTTATAAAACGCTATACCGTAAACGACTCGGAACTGAGCAATTTTATTTTATACGCCTCGCAAACCATCAAAGAAATAGATTCGCATGATTTGCTGATCTCCAAAGAAAATATCAAAACCCTGGTCAAAGCCACCGCTGCCCGTTTTAAATGGGGCGATGAAGCCTACTTTAAAACCATAAACGCTAACGACGGGGTTTTGAAAAAAGCTATCGCTGCACTTTAATGTGTTAATTTGAAAATGTGCTAATTTGAAAATTAATCTATAGCTCATTTTCAAATTCTCAAAATAACTAATTTTCAAATTAATTATTTTTGCCTGAACCAAACCTGTATAGGCGCGCCGCTAAACTCAAAGTTTTCGCGCAGCTTATTTTCGATAAAGCGGTAATAGGGTTCTTTGACATAT
>CAISKH010000486.1 GCA_903885865.1 uncultured Mucilaginibacter sp. | reverse complement strand
GGCGTCCATACAATATGGTACACACAATAGTAAAAACTATGGGATAATTTCCTGTATTTCGTCACAGGTACTAATATAGCGGTTTCTGGCATAGCCTTCACCCTTGACCTACCGCCTTAGGCGGTGGTTTAGTCATTAGAACAAAAAGGAGGCAACCGTAAACGGATGCCTCCTTGACTTATTATTATGAAAAAATGAAAAAAAATTAAACTCCGCTCAATTTAAACGGATCTCTATACTCACGTTTAACAAACTGGTTAACCTCATCAAAGTTGGTGATTTTCATTGCTGCGGCATCCCAGAACAGGTTCAGACCGCGTGCAGGATAACGAGCGCCAAAACCACCTCGACGACCACCTGTAGCTGGAGCAGCAGCTCCTGTAGCAGGCGGTGCGCTAACAGGAGCTTTCGGTATATTATATCCCCTGATGGCTAAGTTAGCTACCAGCATATTTTCCGTTACCAATGCAGCTTTTTCAAACGGAGAACTGGTTTCCATTTTGCCATAACCGGCTAAACAAGCTTCTACCCATTGGCCATAGTGGCCTTCCTGTCCGCCTTTAACCCTTGCATATTTCTGAGGTATATTTATGGTTTCTTCCATGCGCGATACTGGTAACAGGCGTGCCCTGCCTGCATAACAATCGGCCATCATTGTACCTTTAGTTCCAACAAATATCATTCCGCCACCACCACCTGCAGTATTTAAGAACTGATCGGTAGGCTCCAATCCTTCAGGACGCGGCGGCATTAACCCGCCATCCATCCAATGCACTTTTATATTTCCTGCTGATCTTTCCGTTTTAGGGAAAGTTAATACTGTATAGCTTGAGGCAGGACAAGTATCAGGAAACGCTTCGCTGTTAAATCCCTGACCCGGATTTCCCTGGCTGCTTTGCACTTCAGTTACATGGCCTAAGTTTAAAACCGTCATCGGGGCTTCTAATATATGCGCGCCCATATCGCCAATTACGCCTGTACCATAATCCCACCAGCCTCTCCAATTAAACGGCAATAGTTTTATACCGCCATCCTTAACATTATCATAAGGATATTGCTTTTCTTTGGCAGGTCCCTGCCATAAATTCCAGTCTAACGTTGCAGGGGCAGGCGATGTTTTTTCGGGCCATTTTAACCCTCCCTGTGGCCATACCGGCCTGTTGGTCCACGTATAAACCGTCTGTACATCGCCAATAAGGCCGGCTTCATACCATTCCCTCATTGACCTTACACCATCGGCCGATGAACCCTGGTTACCCATCTGGCTTACTACTTTATATTTTTTTGCCAATATAGCCAATACACGGGCTTCATAAATATCATGCGTTAATGGCTTTTGCACCCATATATGCTTGCCTAACTGCATAACGGCCGAGGCAATAAGCGCATGGCTGTTATCCGGTGTTGATACAGAAACCGCGTCGAAATTTTTATGCTCTTTATCAAACAGTTCCCTGTAATCTACATAAACCTTAGCATCAGGATAGGTTTTAAAAGTAGGCCCGGCGTATACCGAATCAACATCGCACAAAAAAGCGATCTTTGCCTTGCCTGTCGCGGTAAATTTGGCTGTATCATCATGGCCTTTACCGCCAACACCGCAACCTATTGTAGCTATATATAACGTATCGCTTGGCGCCCTGTAGCCTTTGCCCAGTACAAAACGGGGCACAATGGTAAACGCGGCAGCAGCAACAGCACTTTGTTTCACAAAACTTCTTCGTGAAGTGGCGCCTGTCTTTGTTTCTTTTTCTTTCATATTATTAGTTTCTATCGGTGGTTATAAAATTGGGTTATACGCCGCTCAATTTCCATGGCGCACGGTACTCGCGCTTCACAAAGCGGTTCACCTCATCAACATTGGTAACTTTCATGTTAGCTGCATCATAATTCAGGTTTGTATAGCGTGCCGGGTAAACCGCACGATTGTTATTCTTGTCAATTACAAGCGGTTTTGTCGGGTCAGAACCCTTAGGCACATTTATGCCCCTTATAGCCAGGTTACACATCAGCATTGCTTCTGTTAATAACGCCGCTTTTTCAAAAGGCGAACTGGTTTCCATATTGCCGTAGCCCGCTAAACAAGCTTCAACCCATTGGGCATAATGGCCGTCTGTGCCGCCTTTTACTCTCGGATACTTTTCAGGCACACGTACGTCATCCATTCTTGAAACAGGCAGCAGGCGCGCACGGGCAGCATAACAGCCTGCCACCATTTTACCTTTGGTACCTACAAACAACATTCCTCCATCCGAATACATCGGCCTGCTGCCCCAAAGTTCAGAAGGGTCCAGCTCTTCAGGGCGCGGAGGCAGTATGCCGCCATCCATCCAGTGCACTTTAACCGGGCCATTGGTTTTTGGTGATTTAGGGAAGTTCATGATAGTATAGCTTGATGCAGGGCCGGTTTCAATTGAACCGCCGCCGCCCACACTGGTTTGTACCGAAGAAACATACTGTAAACCAAGTACTGTCATGGGCCCGTGCAGTATATGCGCACCCATATCGCCCAACACACCGGTACCATAATCCCACCAGCCCCGCCAGTTAAATGGCAATACTTTAACGCCATTAGGCTGATCAAGGCCAATAGGGAAAGGCTTCTCAGGGGCAGTTCCCTGCCACAGGTCCCAGTTTAGCGTACTCGGCGGTGTAGATGACTGAGCGGGCCATTGCAAGCCCTTAGGCGTATTTGCCTGGTGGTCGCCTTGCGGCCAAACCGGGCGGTCGGTAAAGCAATATACATCGGTTACATCGCCAATAATACCGGCATCATACCATTCTGACATTTGCCTTACACCATCGCTTGATGAACCCTGGTTGCCCATCTGGGTTTGCACTTTATATTTATGCCCCATATTGGCCAGCATACGGGCTTCGTACACATCATGGGCCATTGGTTTTTGTATCCAGGTATGTTTACCTAACTGCATAGCTGCCGAGCCAACTACCGCGTGAGTATGATCGGGCGTAGCAATATGAACGGCGTCAAAATTCTTATGCTCTTTATCACACATTTCCCGCCAGTCTATATAGCGTTTGGCATCGGG
>CAISKH010000485.1 GCA_903885865.1 uncultured Mucilaginibacter sp. | reverse complement strand
TTTATTTAGTTTAAAAATTAGGGGCATGGCATACAAGCCATGCCCCTACTAGCTTTAACCACAAAACTATCTTATGACAGCATGCCGACGGTCAATGGCACAAAGCGCATTGATAATTGTATGTTGTTTGTAATTATACCATCGTAAAGTATAACGGTGTATTGCAGGCCGCTATTTGGATCAATCGGCTGATTGATAGGCGTAGTAACGATATTCGTCTGTTGTACATACTCGTTGGAATAGGTACTAGCATTGGTAGCGTTTTGAGCCGCTGAAGACGAGATATTTTGACTTACAAAAGTAAAGTCTTCACTCAGCTGCGTTTGCACATAGCTAGAAGCCGGGGCTACCGTTACTTTGATTTCCCGAAGAAATATTGCCGCCTGTCCAAGTGTATTGAACACATGGTTATAGTTTGTTTGCTTTGATTGAACAGTCAGAATGCCGGATATTTGCGCTGCTGCTATGTACCCTGGCTGGTAGCGCAAAGTTCCTGTCTGATCCATAAAGCAATAACTATTGGTATTACCTACCACGGCCCCGCCTGCGTTCACATATGAATCAATGCCGCCGAGGAAATAGGCATTAATATATTGATTCGCCTGATTCGCTACCGCTACTTGGAAAGCCGACACTGAAACACTTACAGGAAAGAATGTCGGATCGCATGAAGGATTGTACACCCTGGTATTGGAATACAGGTTATTAAAAAGCTCAATGGTAACGTTGCGGTTAGCAATGGTGTTACTTATCGAAAGGTCGAACTTATGCACGTCTGTAGATGCTATAAGGGCTGCGCTTTGCTGTGAATTCAATTTCATAAGATTGTTTTTTTTTGTTTTTAGTTAATGAAAGTTTTGATAAAAATATTGTTTACATGCCGTTAGCTGGTGAATAGCTGCCGGAGCCTGCCGGGGAAGTTACGCCTGCCGTTGCAAGTGTAGGGGCCGCTGGCAATGCCGCATCTACAGATGGCAAGCCCGTTGTTTGCTTAGTGGTCATTACTCCATTTACCCCTACAGATGGCAAGGCCGTTGTTTGCGTAGTGGTCACTATTGCAGGTGCCCCCGTTCCGTTTTTCAATGCGTCTTTAAACCTTGCACTTTGCAAAGCGTCTGTAGCGGCATGGTAAATTATAAGGGCTATAATAACCCCGATAACCACAAAGCCGATCATTTTCAGATTTTCCATTAATAAAAATTTTCGGAATTAAGAAATAAATTTTTTACAGTCGTGTTAAAAAATAAAAGTAGCAGACTTATTTTGTTTTATGATTTATCGGAATACTTTTGAGGCTCAATGAGTATCTAAGAATCTCTAAATCTTTTTTAATCTTTTTAATGAAAAAAGCTAAAATAGCTGTTACATTCCCGCCTGAAAGTTTAGATAATTACAAGTCTATACTTAAAATGAGCAAAGGTAAAATGACGCCCGCCGCCCTTGTTCGTACCGCAGTAGCTTATTATCTCAATGAGATAGAAAAAGGTAAAGTAGTTTTTTAAGTAGCTCAATTTTTATTTAATCAGTTTAACCACAAAAAAAAATAACATGGAATCGAAAGAAATAGTATTGACTAATGCAAGCGGATCGAACGAAGTAGGGGCCGCAATGCAAAACCCGAATAATGAAAAGACAATGTCAATGGCAATGGCAGCACTCCATAACATGCCTAAAGAAAATTTTGTAACCCTTACCGGGGAGTACTTCACCTGGCTACCTAAGACCAACTACAAAATAGCTGTTACAGGGATCACGGAAGTGGTTTTTGAAAATGCCGAAGACAAGGAAAGCGACAAACCCTCCGGCCCTACCGACTGCGTAGAATTTCAGATGTACGATCCCCAAACTATTATTAAGGATAAGAAGACCGGAGACATTACAGGCGGCACCGTAAAAAATTATATTTCCGGTGCTGCTGTCCTGGTGAATACTGTAAAAAAGATTTACGCAAAGGCCGCTGAAAAAGGAAATACGGGCTTTGTC
>CAISKH010000484.1 GCA_903885865.1 uncultured Mucilaginibacter sp. | reverse complement strand
GCCGACTCGATGATATTTAGTGATGTATCGGATTGCTGGGGAAATTTTTACGAAAGCGGCACTACGCTAACTACATCGCTAAATGTAAGTTGCAAGGGCGGTAGCATTTATAACCCGCCACCAACCGGCGAACGCCACACCGGTGCTACCATGTGGCCGGTAGAGTATGGTAATGATGGTAAAGTAAACCTGTTATTAAGTGGCGCCCATGTAAGCAACATGGTTTTTTTGAGAAACACAGGCGATACCGGTGAGGCTAATATTGGGTGGATAGATACACTGTGGCCATCGTGCAATAATTCTATTTACGCGCCATTGTTTCCGGCGGCTTTTCAGATTGATGCTGATAATGATGGGTTGAATGATTTATTAATAGCACCCAACTTTGGCTATCCAACATCGCCTGCGTTGAATACCAATAACGTTATGTTTTATAAGCGAATTGCGAACGACACCTGTGAGTATGAATATAATGGCAACGATTCGTTTTTGGTGCATACTATGCTCGATTTCGGCACCTCATCAAAAG
The DNA here is from genome assembly GCA_903885865.1 of uncultured Mucilaginibacter sp. Taxonomy (GTDB): domain Bacteria; phylum Bacteroidota; class Bacteroidia; order Sphingobacteriales; family Sphingobacteriaceae; genus Mucilaginibacter. The sequence continues at coordinate 1,276 of CAISKH010000484.1, read as the reverse complement.
CTGCGTTTTTTGATTACAATGGCGATAGCCTGATGGATATTATTGTGGGGAATTTATTTTACTACAACCCGGTGGTTCCGGGAGTTTCGCAATTGGCGCTGTACCGTAATATTGGCACCCGTACCAGCCCTAAATTTGAAGAAATAACTACTGATTATATGGGCCTATCGGCTTATAGCCTGCTTAACATTAACCCGGCTTTTGGCGATTTGGATGGCGATGGAAAACAGGATATGCTGATTGGCGATGCCAATGGCGACCTGAGTTTTTTTAAGAACGTAGGCGATACGCTGGCTTCATTTCCATCGATGACTATTGCCTCGTACTTTGGTATTAATGTGGGCGCTAATGCAGCGCCGTTTATTTATGATGTAAACAGAGATGGCCTGCCCGATTTGGTGGTAGGCAATTTGAACGGCACCCTGGCTTACTATTGGAATTATGGCACAGCCACACACCCACAATTTAGCGTTGATTCGGTAGACTCTACCTTTGGCAATGTTGATGTTACATTGCCTGCTGCTACCGCAGGTAACAGCCAGCCATATATTATGCGCGATAGTGCCGGTAATATGCTGTTGTTTGTGGGTACCGACCAGGGAGTGGTGTATGAATATTTGATAGACACCACGCATTTGCGCAATGGCACTTTTACGCGGCTCGACACCAATTTTTTACAACACACCGTTGGCAGCCAGGCCACCATGCAGGCGTATGATTTAAACGGCGACGGCAAACCCGAATACATAACCGGTTGCAGCCGTGGCGGCCTGCAACTGTTTAGCGAAACCGTTTGGGATAGCAGCGTAATACTATCGAACAAAAATATTGAACCGGTAAATAATGAAATAAAATTTTACCCTAACCCGGCGGATGATAAGTTTACTTGTGTTATAGAGAATAATACCGGTGCGGTTATTGTGCCGCATGTATATAATATTTTAGGGCAACGGATTGATATTGCTTACACTGTTAATCAAAACGACATCGGTTTTTATACCGGTGCGCTTGCGGCGGGGATGTATGTGGTAAGGGTTGTTGTGGGAGAGCGGGTTTTTTGTGTGAGGGTTATTGTGGAGCATAGGTAGTAGTTAAGGCTATCAAAAACCCATCAATTTTTTAATTTACCCCTATGCGGGAGCAGTTCAGTTGGTAGTTCGCCGCGGCGAATCCCAAGCTGAGGGTCGCGGGTTCGAGTCTCGTCTACCGCTCAAATTAAAATCGGATAAGGAATTAAAACCTCCTTACAGCACGCACATAGCAACCTGAACTAGTG
>CAISKH010000483.1 GCA_903885865.1 uncultured Mucilaginibacter sp. | reverse complement strand
CTATGGTAAGCTTTATTTCGGCAGTTTTCATTTCAATTATTTAGCAAGTAAAAATATAATAGTGGCCAAAGTTATAAAGCTTATCTCTATTAGCCATATTTTTTTAAGATCGGGAAAGAAATTACGAAACATTATATCCATAAATGACACTACAAAGGCAAACAGTAAAAATACCATACTTACTACACCACCCAGGTGTGAAACCTTCATGCCGGTAATACCTGCCCCGTATATCCAAACATAAACTGCCAATAGTAGAAAAAACGCGGTGGCGAAGTTTAAAGGGGTTATCCTGATTTTCATTCTATTATTTTTTTCTGAAAGATTTTATCCTGCCTTTTTTAGCAGGCCTTTGTATACCCTGTTTTTTCGCCTTTGCCTCATCAAACTTCTTGCGCTGGTTCAATGTCTTTTTCTCGTGGAAAGCCCCTTTAAAATCAGGGTCGTCACGGCGCTTCTGCATATCTATCTCCCGATCCTGATCCTGCTTTTCTTCGTACGGTGTTGCCTCTACAAATACATCGCTAGGCATATCATACACTGGCACCGTTTGCCGTATCAGCTTTTGTATTTTGTTCAGATAATATTCTTCTGCCGGGTTGCAAAAGGTAATAGCCTCGCCTGATTGCAAGGCGCGCCCCGTACGGCCAATTCTATGAACATAATCCTCTATCACCACCGGCACATCAAAGTTTATCACATGGCTCACATCGCTCACATCAATTCCGCGCGATGCCACATCGGTAGCTACCAGTATTTTAACTTCGTCGTTCTTAAACGCGTTCATGGAATTAATGCGGGTATTTTGCCCTTTGTTGGCATGTAATACCTTAACCTGGCCCTCACCAAACTTGCGATGCAAAAATTTATATACATCCTCCGCCGCTACACGGGTTTTGCAAAATACCATCAGTTTGGTAATATTTCCTTCTTCTTCCAGGAGTTTTTTTAGCAGGTTTATTTTTGTTTTAACATTGGGTACATAATACAATTTTTGATTTACCGTTTGCGCAGGTGTAGCCTGCGGCGTAACCTCGATAACCGTTGGAAACTCCAAAAAATTGGCCGACAGCTCATGTATCTTATCAGACATTGTAGCCGAAAACAACAGGTTCTGGCGTTTTACGGGCACTACCTCGAGTATGCGGTTTATTTGCGGCATGAAACCCATATCCATCATTTTATCAGCCTCATCAAGCACTAAAACCTGAAGGGTTTTGGTAATGATATGCCCGGCTAAATAAATATCCATAAAGCGGCCGGGTGTAGCTACAATAATATCAACGCCTTTGTTTATGAGTTCTATTTGCGTTTTGGGGCCCAGACCGCCATATACCGAAACAATGCGCAGGTCGGTATATTTGGCAAAGGTTTTTACATTTTCTTCTATCTGTATGGCCAGTTCACGGGTTGGGGCTATAATAAGTGCGCGGGCATGGTCGCCCTGCGCGTATTTAAGGCGCATAACTATGGGCAATACGTATGCTGCCGTTTTACCGGTGCCAGTTTGCGCTATGCCCATTACATCCTGTCCGTTCAATATTGGCGGTATAGCTTTTTGCTGAACAGGCGTTGGTTCGGTATAACCGGCATCGGTCAGGGCATTTAATAATTGCCGGTTAAATTTAAAATCATCGAAAGTTACCGCCATGCGGCAAAGATAGGTTTTTTTAGTCCGGAAGTTGGAAAGTCCGGAAGTCCAAAAGATAAAACAAAAAAATCGGACTTACGGACTTCCCGTCTTTCCGACTTTCGGACTACACCCCAAACTCAATAATAAATTCGGTTCCTTTATTTTCTTCGCTTTTAACACTTATTGTTCCTCCAAGTGCTTCAACCTGCGTTTTTACCATATAAAGGCCCATTCCCTTTCCTTCAATTTTTGGGTGAAATCGCTTATAAAGTCCAAAAACCTGGCCCTGGTTCTTTTTAAGATCAATGCCCATCCCGTTATCGGTAAAAATTAATTGTAGTTTATTTTTCACGTAATGGCTTTCAATTTTAATTACGGTTGAATTATCCTGGCTTCGATATTTAATACTGTTGGAAATAAGGTTATAAAAAATACTGTACAAATAAGGTTTTAATGTAAAATACTCGTTTACATCAGAAAAATCATATTCTATTCTTATAGCATATTTATCTACCAAATTTTTAATGCTGAATTTTATATCTTCAACCAGTTCAGAAAAAACAACCATCTCATTGGTTTCATTTGTACTATCTTTTATCTGTAAAATAACGTTAAGATCCTGTACTACATTATCCAGCCGCATAACAGATGTATTGATCGCTTTGTTAAGCAAATCCCTGTCTTCGGCACTTAGGTCCGCATCATTTAACGCGCTTGAGGCCCCTATAATATTAGCCACCGGCGACCGCAAATTATGCGAAATAATGTAGGCAAACTGTTCCAGGATATTATTACGCAACATCAGGTCATTTACCATTTTGGTACGTTCAATTTCTGCCAGTTTAAGTCCTCTATTGGCAATAACTAACTCTGCCGATTGTATTTCCTTTTCTTTATTTTGAAGCAAATATTTACCTATTGCAATAATTAAGAGTATATTAAAACCTGCTATTAAAACACATACAATAACTAAGAACTTATTGAATACTGCTATATTATGTTCGTTGGAGTAATTTTCTTGCTTAAGTGATGCGAGTACATCTTGCCGAATATTACCAATAATTTGCTTAATACGGTCAGTATAATATTTGCCCTGCATGGTATACGCATAAACGGCAGTTGAGGTCAATCCATTTTCACTCCTTAATTTTGCCATTTTAAATGAAAAATCCAACCGTTTTACCATATAGATATTGATCGAATCAATACGTTGCTGCTGTACCTTACTATTACCGATAAGTTGTTTTAGTTGCCTTATAGTAACAAACACCGTTTTTTTTGCGGAGCTTAAAGGTTCAAGAAAAGCGCTGTTATTGGTAATTATAAAGCCCCGGGAAGTATTTTCAATATCTTTAGTTATTGAAAGTATTCTATCTATTTGAGTCCGCTCGTCCCCCAAGTGTAGTTTCCGGTGTTGAGAATCAAGAAGTTTTTGGTTGCTGTTATAAACCGCGTATCCTAAAATTCCGTTTACTACCACTATAATAAAAGAAAAAAGAAAAAGTTTCAGGCGAATATTGGTTTTCATTAGGGCTGTTGAATAAGCATATCATTATTACGTTTTTTACTACTTTTTGTTGCGTTTTGACTAAACAAGATGGTGTTTATACTTAACCTTTAGCTTAATAAATATAGTTAAACTAAAAAACTTTCATATTGCAGATTTTCGGTCTTCAGTCTATAACCCTATATTTGCCCCATGCCTTCTATTCTCATCAAATCAGCCACTATCGTAAATGAAGACAAGCGATATATTGCCGATGTTTTAATAAAAGATGATTTTATTGAACGGATAGACAAACAAATAAATGTTGCCGCCGATAAAGTAATTATCGCTGAAGGGCTATACCTTTTCCCGGGCGCTATTGACGACCAGGTGCACTTTCGTGAGCCGGGTTTAACCCATAAGGCAACTATTCATTCCGAATCGAGGGCAGCTGTGGCTGGAGGTATTACCTCGTTTATGGAAATGCCTAATACGGTGCCTAATGCCTTAACGCAGGAATTGCTGGAAGATAAATACCGCTTAGCCGCTAACATCTCGCTGGCAAATTACTCGTTCTTTTTGGGCGCCTCCAACAATAACCTGGATGAGGTTTTGCGTACCGATGCCAACAAGGTTTGCGG
>CAISKH010000482.1 GCA_903885865.1 uncultured Mucilaginibacter sp. | reverse complement strand
TTCATAGGGGATAGCAGCGTCGTAACTTTCGGGGTATTTGCCGGCAATGGTTTTATTAAATACATCGTGCCTTGCCGAAGTTAACCCGTTTGATCCCATGCCCCCGTTATATTCATTTTCATAAGTGGCCTGCCCGTATGAAGCAAGGCCCACAATAACATCGCCGGGTTCAATCCGGTCGTTTGATATAACCTCGGCGCGTTTCATCCTGCAGGTTACTGTCGAGTCGACAATTATGGTGCGCACCAGGTCGCCTACATCGGCGGTTTCGCCGCCGGTTGAATAAATGCCTATTCCGGCATTCCGAAGTTCGGCTAATATTTCTTCCGTACCATTTATAATAGCAGCGATCACCTCGCCGGGCACCAGGTTCTTGTTTCTGCCGATAGTGGATGATAAAAGGATGTTATCTGTAGCCCCAACACAAAGCAGGTCGTCCAAGTTCATAATAATGGCATCCTGCGCTATGCCGCGCCAAACGGACAGATCGCCAGTTTCTTTCCAGTAGGTATAGGCTAGTGAAGATTTGGTACCTGCGCCATCCGCGTGCATAATATTGCAGTACAGCGGATCGTTAGCTAATATATCAGGTACTATCTTGCAAAAGGCTTTTGGAAAAATACCCTTGTCAATATTTTTTATGGCGTTATGTACATCGTCTTTTGAAGCGGATACACCCCGCTGATCATACCGTTGCGAAGAAATCATGGCCCAAATATACGGCTTAATGAACTTTTATTGATCACACTTTTATACCTTTGTTGATATCTGCCAAAAAAAGCTGATCAATACTTTTTTGATCGGTAATAGAATAACAACTGCTTAATGAAAATAATTTCCTGGTTCCGCTTTCAATTAAAACGATCATTTGACAGGATTCGGAACGAAAACTTAAAAAAGAACGCGCTTCAAGCCATCCCTTTCTGGATAGCTTCAATAATTACTGGCGGCGTGGCGGTACTTTATACCAAATTATTTGTTGTTGCCGAAAATTGCACATCGTTCGTTTTTAATCATCATGCCTGGGCATTGTTTATAGTGTCGCCAATATGTTTTGTGTTAGCCTGGTGGTTGGTACATCGCTTTGCGCCCTATTCAAGGGGGAGCGGCATACCACAGGTTATGGCGGCCATTCAGTTATCAAACCCCAAAACAAACCCAAGGGTAGTTGACAGGCTCGTTGGACTGCGTATTATATTTATAAAGGTATTATCAAGCCTCGTTATGGCGCTTGGCGGGGGTGCCATTGGCAGGGAAGGCCCTACCATTCAAATCGCTGCATCTATATATAAAATTGTATACCAGCTGTTGCCAAAATGGTGGCCAAAAATTGCTAAAAAAAATATGTTGGTCACCGGGGCGGCAGCAGGACTGGCGGCCGCTTTTAATACTCCTCTTGGCGGTATTGTATTCGCTATTGAAGAATTAACCAAAACTCATTTCAGTTATTATAAAACGGCAATATTTTCGTCGGTAATTATTGCCGGCTTATCAGCGCAGGCACTATTGGGGCCTTATTTATATTTAGGCTACCCGAAACTTGATGGCTTATCAGGAAGTATTTTTTTTGGCGTCGCACTTGTAGCGTTAATTTCAGGGTTATTAGGAGGTGGTATGTCGAAACTTATCCTGCTGATTTTTGCCTGGAAAGCCAGATTTAAATTTAGATGGCATCATGTTGCATATGTCGCGGGTTGTGCGCTTATAATGATTTGCGTGGCTTATTTTGTTAACCGCGAAGTTTTAGGGTCAGGTAAGGATATAATGGAAAAAACCCTCTTCTCACCCGAAAAATATGTACACTGGTATACGCCATTATTAAGAATAGGAGGGCCATTATTGTCATTTACAACTGGTGGGGCCGGCGGCATATTTGCACCGGCGCTTGGTGCAGGTGCAAGCGTGGGTTCGCTTGTAGCCGGCTGGTTGCGGGAATCGGATATTGATACTAACATGCTGATCTTAGCCGGCATGGTTGGTTTTTTTAACCGGCGTAACACGATCACCGTTTACATCAGTAATACTGGTACTTGAAATGACCGACCGCCATAGTGTGATATTTCATCTTATATTAGCAGGAATGGTAGCAAGTCTCGGAGCGATACTGATCGACAAACACTCGCTGTACGACCATTTAAAAATGCAATACATAAGAGATTTAAACACAGAGGAAGAAACAGAACTGACCGAGCAGGTTGAAAATGTTAAACATTAATTGTACAACTTAAATCGAATTTCACAGACTTAATTCCTGAAATTCGCTGTTATAAATTCGTGCAATTAGTGTTTATTTAATAAACAGCAACTCCCTAAACTTAGGTAATGGCCACAAACTATCATCAACCAGTTGTTCCAGCTTGTCAACATGATAACGTATGGGTTGAAAGAATGATTTTACTTTTTCATCATAGGTTATTGCTTTTTCACGCAGGTCCTCAATATCATTTGCTTTTTTGCGTTCAGCAACCATCTGGTCAACATTTAATTTAATAAAGTTAATATGCTCGGCTATTTGATTAATAATACCGAGCTGAACTTTATAAACCGATTCGTTTAGGCCCAGATCTTTTAGACCCTTGGCGTTTTCAATTAATTTACTTTGGTAATCAATAGCCGACGGAATAATAACATTGGTTACTAATTCGCCTATAACACGGGCCTCGATCTGTAGTTTTTTATAAAAGCTTTCTAACAATATTTCATGGCGCGCATGCGCTTCGCGTTTGGTAAACACCGAAGTTTCTGCATATAGTATCTCCGATTTTTCAGATATAAAAGCATCGAGAGCCTTTGGCGTAGTTTTAAAATTTGATAAACCTCTTTGTGCGGCTTCTTTTTCCCATTCTTCACTATATCCATTGCCCTCGAAGCGTATGTTTTTTGATTCTTTGATATATTTTTTAATAACAATTAATAAAGCAACATCCTTTTTTTCGCCTTTTCTTAATAATCTGTCAACATCATATTTGAATTTTTTAAGCTGATCAGCCACGATCAGGTTTAAAATAGTCATGGGGCTTGCAGAGTTCGCTGATGAGCCTACAGCGCGCACTTCAACCTTGTTGCCTGTAAAAGCAAAAGGGGAAGTGCGGTTGCGGTCGGTATTGTCTTTTAATATTTGCGGTATTTTCGGTATTCCCTGCCATAATAAAGCCTCATCTTTTATTTTTTTGCTGATCCTTGAGGTTTCTATCTCATCCAGGAGCTCACTAAGCTGGCTCCCTAAAAATATAGATATAATTGCCGGCGGCGCTTCATTCGCCCCTAAACGGTGATCATTGTTTACCGAAGCGATAGACGCCCTTAGCAGGTCGGCATGTTCATACACCGCTTTTATAGTATTAACAAAAAAGGCGAGAAACATTAAATTGTTTTTTGGCGTTTTGCCCGGCGACAGCAAGTTCTTACCTGTATTGGTGATCATTGACCAGTTATTATGCTTGCCTGATCCGTTAATGCCTGCATATGGTTTTTCATGCAGCAAAACTTTAAAATTATGACGTTTTGCCACTCTGTCCATCAAATCCATTAATAATTGATTATGATCAATGGCCAGATTTATTTCTTCATATATAGGTGCGCATTCAAATTGTGAAGGTGCAACCTCATTATGGCGTGTTTTTAAGGGGATACCTAATAATAAGGCCTCCGTCTCCATATCCTGCATAAAGGCATATACTCGCTCGGGTATAGAACCAAAATAATGATCTTCGAGCTGCTGGTTTTTTGCAGACATGTGGCCAAAAAGCGTGCGCCCGGTTAAATACATATCCGGGCGCGCATTAAACAAGGCGATATCAACCAAAAAATATTCCTGTTCAATACCTAACGATGCATTTACTTTTTCAATACCCTTATCAAAATAATGGCACACTTCAACAGCAGCCTTATCAAGTGCATTAACCGCTTTTAACAGTGGTACCTTATAATCAAGCGCTTCGCCGGTGTAAGAAACAAATACAGTGGGTATACACAAGGTACGCGCCATAATAAAGGCAGGGGATGAGGGATCCCAGGCTGTATAGCCGCGGGCTTCAAACGTATTGCGTATACCGCCGCTTGGAAAACTGGAAGCGTCAGGCTCCTGTTGAGCCAATGCGTCGCCTGAAAATACTTCTATAGCACCTCCATCTGAGGTGGGCTCAAAAAAAGCGTCGTGTTTTTCGGCTGTTGTGCCTGTAAGCGGTTGAAACCAATGTGTATAATGTGTAGCCCCTTTACCTAATGCCCATGATTTCATAGCGATAGCTACCTGCTCTGCCATATCCCGGGGTATCGGCTCGCCCTTTTCAACAGAATTAACTATACTTTGGAAGGCTTCTTTCGAAAGGTACTCTTTCATCTTCTTTATATCGAAAACGTTGGCGCCATAAAAATCAGAAATTTTTAAAGAAGGTATTTTTACTTCAGGTATTGTTCTGGTTAATACCGCTTGAAGAGCTTGAAAACGAATATTAGGCATAGTTTGAGTTTTTATATAATGGTTTTAGCTCAAAAATAGAATTATACTTTAAAATAAAGCGTAAATTTTATAGGAAATATAAAAGAGGTGCAAATTTTCTGCTTTTTTTAAAACTTAGACGAATTATTAAGCAATTTTTATATTTTTTGATAACTAAACTTCATTTATTTTATAAATATTCGTTTTTTAATCCTAAAAAATTAATA
>CAISKH010000481.1 GCA_903885865.1 uncultured Mucilaginibacter sp. | reverse complement strand
CGAGGCCTGGAACGCCATAACAAAAATAGTGGCATCGGGCAAAATGAAACTGGTTGGTTTGCATTGCCATATCGGCACTTTTATGCTTTCGGTATCGGCTTACAGCGTAGCTGCCACTAAAATGTGCAGCCTGGCCATGCGGTGCAAAAATCAGCTGAACAATCCGGTTGAATATTTAGATATGGGCGGTGGCTTCCCCTCAACTAATACGCTTAAGGGCGCTTATTTGCCGGGGGTAGATACCGTACCCTCCATAGATGAGTTTGCCGAGGCCATTACTACTGCAATTTTAGAATATGGATTTAAACAGGAAGAACTGCCCCTGCTGATATTAGAATGCGGCAGGGTATTGATCGATGATGCCGGTTACCTGTTGGGCAGCGTAATAGCCAACAAGCGCTTAAGCGATGGCAGGCGCGCCACTATAATGGATTTTGGGGTAAATACTTTATTTACTTCTTTCTGGTACGATCACCAGATAAGCCCGGCACAGGAATTTACGCAGCATACCGAGAATATGGTAGTATATGGCCCGCTTTGCATGAATATAGATGTGATAAGAGAAAGCATAAACCTGCCGATGCTTAACCCCGGCGATAACTTAGTAGTGCACAAGGTTGGTGCTTATAACATGACTCAATGGATGCAGTTTATTATGAACCGCCCAGGGATAGTGTTGATAGATGAAAATCAGCAGGCGCACAGTGTACGGAGCCCGGAAACATTGGAGTACCTGGAAAGCCCCGAAAATATTCCGGCACATTTAATTTTGGATAAAGTAAGCCATTGAGGAAAACAATAACCTTTACCGCGCAGGCCGTTATTAACAGCTATTCTATTTTGTTTTTTTCTCAAAACAAAGTACTGGGCATTTTACTGCTTATAGTGTCGTTTTTTAATTATACTGCCGGCATAGCAGGTTTAATGTGCGTGCTGGTTTCTATTGGCCTTGTTTGTCTAATGAAATATGACCGCGAAAGTACCCGCATGGGTTTTTACAGCTTTAATTCGTTGTTGTTTGGTATAGGTTTTGGTACGTTTTATTTGTTCAGCCCTTCGTTTTTTGCCTGGCTGCTTATTGCTTGTGCGGTGGTTACCATGCTTAGTGTTACATTGGCTTCCACGCTGGGTAAGCGTGGGTTTCCGCTGTTATCGTTCCCGTTTGTTATTGTTTTTTGGCTGGTGCTGTTATCAGTAAATAGTATTTATCATATGGGGCTGGAGCAGCGCAACAGCGCCGTATTAAATGAAATAAACAATGTTGGCGAGCGCAGCGCGTACATACTGCCGGGCATACTGGGTTTTATAAAAATACCGCAATATTTAGGCCTGTTTTTCAGGGCCCTTAGTGCCATCCTGTTTCAAAATAGTGTTCTTGCGGGTATATTAATAAGCATTGGTTTATTGATCCATTCGCGTATTAATTTTAGTTTGCTGGTACTGGCATTTATCACTGCCTGCTTATTTAACACGCTCACAGGCACCTATCCTGCTGGCATAAGTTACTACCATTTAGGCAGCAACGTGGTTATGGCGGCTGGTGCAATCGGCAGTTTTTTTCTGATACCCTCGGCGCGTTCTTACGTATGGGCGCTTATAAGCATCCCGGTTACTTTCCTGCTCATCAACGGGTTTACGCGGATATTCGGCATTTATGACCTTCCCATCTTATCCCTGCCTTTTTGCGTGGTTACACTGCTGTTTCTTTACTTCTTAAAGCTGCGTACCGATACGGGCAAATTGCAGCTTACCTATTTACAGCATTACTCACCCGAGCGCAACCTGTACCAGTATTTAAACGGGAAAGAGCGGCTGGACGGTCTGAACTATTTTAATTTAAACCTGCCGTTTATGGGTGTGTGGACGGTATCGCAGGGGTATGACGGCAGTATTACGCATAAAGCCGATTGGGGCAAGGCGCTCGATTTTGTTATTGAAGATGAAGAACATAAAACCTATAAATACCCGGGCACAAGGCCCGAGCATTTTTATTGTTACAACAAGCCCGTTTTAGCCTGCGGCGACGGCACTATTGAAGAAGCAGTAGCTCATGTTGAGGATAACGAAATTGGCGCGATAAATACTATTGATAACTGGGGCAACAGTATTGTAATTAAACACGGCGCCGGTTTGTACAGCAAGGTATCGCACCTCAAAAAAAACTCTGTTAAAGTTAAGCCCGGTGATTTTGTAAAACAGGGCGATATGCTGGCCATGTGTGGTAATTCGGGCCGTTCGCCCGAGCCGCATTTACATTTCCAGGTGCAGGCAACGCCTTATATCGGTTCAAAAACCCTGGCCCATCCGTTTGCTTATTATATTGATCAACAAGACCAGCAAAATAAACTCCGAAGCTATAAAGTACCCGAAGAAGGAACGGAGTTAAGTGCAGTTGAAATTAACGCGGTAATTAAACAAGCCTTTAAATTACAGCCCGGCTATATGGCAACTGTAACCGCCGCCAACAGGGATACCGAATATTTCGAGGTTTTTACCGACGCGGCCAATCAATCCTATATCAAAAGTAAAACAACCGGCGCCACAGCCTATTTTATTAATAACGGCACCGCGTTTTATTTTACCGGTTTTTACGGCCCTCAAAATTCCCTTTTATACTTTTTTTATTTAGCGGCCTATAAAATAATATTTACTTCGGATCCCGCTATAACAGTCAATGATGTTTACCCGGTACAATTAACTGCGGATAAAACCACCCTATGGCTCCAGGACATATTAGCGCCTTTTTACCAGTTTATAAAACTGAGTTATAGTAGTACTGCCAAAGCCAACGGTCAGGGGGTAACCCTTCATGCCGCGCAGTATAAGCATGTTTTTGGCAGTAGTAAACAAACGATGGAAGCGACCCTGAATATAAGCGGCGGTGGCATAAACGCTTTCACGATGAATTTAAATAATACTAAAATCGAAGTGCAATGGATCACAGAAAATACACCCTAATTTTAGCTTTCCTGGTAGCCGTTACTGCGGGTAAAGCACAGGATGTGAAAAGCTTCGACCAGGCCGACAGCACTTCCAACGCCTTATTGCAATTGGCCGACTGGCAGCAACTGATAGCCTTCGGTGAGCGGTCAATTAATTCGGGTTTTGATTTTCCTGCCCTGCGGCAGCGGCTGGGCAACGCTTATATGGTTAAAGAAAACTATTCGGCGGCTTTAAGTGAATTTGCGGTGGTTTTTAAAAACGACTCTTATAATCAAACCGCGAGATACTATGCTTATTTATGTCATAAATACCTCAACCAGGAACCCGGGGCATCCTATAACGCGGCGTATGTGGATACGGCCCTACTGAAAAGCGGGCAAATAACCCCTTATGGATTAATAAACGCGGGACTTGAAACTGGTTTAAAGTTTGCCGCTGACCCTTACCGGGGCAACGCGTCGTATACGCGCGTTTCATTGAGCAATCGCTTGTCGTGGAGGTGGCAACTCGAACAATCATTGGTTTACTTTAACCAGGCTATCAACAATAATAATGTCCAGGTACCCGGCGCTCCGCTTGTAACAGGTACTGCCGACCAGCAGCTGGAATATTATATAAAACTCAATTACAGCCTAACTGAAAATTTAATATTGATAGGTGCTTATCATTATTTAAATACCAATTATGAAAGTGTCACCTATAGCAATAATATAGGCATTGCCGGCATAAAATATACGGGTACTTGCTTTAACCTGCAGGCCGATGTTAATTTAGGCAACATGATAGGCCACCATTTGACACAATATAATGCAGGGTTAATGCTTTACCCGGCGGGCAATCTTGATTTTTATACAATCAGCCGAGGCTCATACCTGGAGCAAAATGGATCAGGCTCGGGTATTTTTGGTCAGAGCGTAGGGTATAAAGTAGTAAAAAATACCTGGGCCGAAACCTCTGCGACGTTTGGTAACCTTGATAACTATATTGATGCCGACGGGTTGTATATTTACAATGCCATTGACGCAACCAAACTAAAACTGGGCGAAACTATTTTTTACCAGTTAAGCAAAAACGCACAGCTCCAGTTAAACTATACTTACGAACAAAAACAGGACGACAATCATAATTTAAACTATAATCAAAACTCAATCACAGCAGGATTACTATGGAAATTTTAAAACGAATATTACTGGTGTTTTTATTGGTTTTGGGTGCAGTAAGACTGCAGGCCCAAACTAACGCCGTGTTGCAAAAAGCATTTCATAACAGCTACAGCGACGAGAATAATAAAAACTACACCGCCGCCATTAATGATATTTCGCCTTATTATACAGAGGGCAGTTATGAATTAAATGTAAGGCTGGGATGGCTTAATTATTTAAATAAAAATTACAACGCATCCCAATCCTATTATCTCAAGGCAATTGCCATAAAACCCGGCGCTATCGAGGCTAAGTTCGGCTATGTTAAACCTTTGTCGTATTTGCAAAGCTGGGATAAAGTATTGGAGCAATATCTTTCCATCCTTAAGATCGATCCGCAAAATACAGCGGCCAATTATTGGACGGGGGTAATCTATTATAACCGCAAACAATATGATGCCGCAACCAAATGTTTTAAGGCGGTAGTTAATTTATACCCTTTTGATTATGACGGAAATCACATGCTGGGCTGGTCGAATTTAATGAGCGGCAAAAAGGCCGAAGCGCAAGCCTGCTTTGAAAAAGCCTTATTAATTAAACCCGATGATGCATTAAGTTTAGATGGTTTGAGCAAGTCAAAGTAAGCTTAAAACAGGTTATTTTATTGTTTATCGATTGATACCGCTCCTTCATCGATATTCCCCGCGTTTGCATTTGCAGCGCTTTTACATTTGGTTAATAAAAAAATTTATTCAACTAAATGAAAAAGAAAATGAGAACGAAGAGATTTTACCCCCTAGCCCTGCTCGCCGGAATTTTGAGCGTTTTTTCTGCCTGTCAAAAAGGCGCTAACCTCAAACCCGTCGCAGCTACAACAACCGCAACTACAACTGCTTCTGCAAATACGGTTGCATTAACCGGTTCTATTGCCATTGGCACCACAACAGCGCTTGCCGCAAACATTGCTGGCACGTCAGGCATTAGAGATAGCATTTATGTAATGAATTGTTTTCCGCCACACGGAAAAAAAGATTCGGTCGTTTTTAGTGCATTGCCCGCGGCTATTGGCACCTACTTAACTGCTAATTATTCGGGCTACACCTTCGCGAAAGCATTTCAGATAACCGATACCAGTAAAACTGTTATTAACTACATTGTGGTTATTAAATACAACAGCAACCTGGTTGGTTTGAAATTTACCGCCGCAGGTGTATTTGTAGATGTATTGGAGCAACGCGCCGGAGCCGATCTGGCTGCGCCTGCCGGTTGCCATCCCGGTGGTCCGTTTGGCAACAGGGATGGATTACATCCTGATACCATTGCCCTATCGGCAATACCATCAGTAGTGAAAACTTATTTTACTACAACCTATCCAACCGATACGCTGCTGCACGCCGCAATAGCGCCCGACGGCACCTATATTCTGATCAGCAAAAACAAAACACTTTTTGCAACTTCCATTACACCATCAGGTACATTGGTTAACAGAATGCAAATTGATGCGCAGCCAGCCAAACATACGCCTGTATTACAGGCCAACCTGCCGGCTTCCGTGGCTGCTTATCTAACCACCACTTACCCTGGATACGTATTTGATAAAGCATTTTCAGCAAGTAACAGCAGCGGGATAATTGGATACGCTGTATTTATAACATCCAATAGCACCAAATACGTGGTACAGTTTAATGCCAGCGGTGCTTTTGTAAAGGCAACGGTTGTGCGATAACCGGTTTTTTCTATGATTTGTTGACCCGGCTTTCGCAAGAGGCCGGGTTTTTTGTGCCTTGCCTGTTTATAAATTCTTTGCCTGAACAAAAAAGGCGTCCTTTGAATTAGATCATCAGCAGGCAAAAAACAGAGGATATAACTACCCACAACAATTATTCGCTTATCTTAGCGAATAACTAAATGGATAATACAGAGATAATCATACAGGAAGCTATAGAAATGGATGCGGTGCGTAGCATGATTAAAAAGCTGGACCAATACCAGCTTGACTTGTACGGAAATGAAAGCTGCAAACTGGAGTCGCTCGACTACCTGCAACAAGCAAGGGCCTATATTTTAGGCGCTTATGGGGATAGCAAGCTAATAGCTATGGGCGCCGTAAAGTTGTTTGATGATTACGCGGAGATAAAACGAATGTATGTTGACGAAGCTCACCGCGGGCTTGGTTTAGCTAAAAGTATTTTAGCGCAACTGGAGGCTTACGCCAAACAAAATGGCAAAGCCCTGGTATGCCTGGAAACGGGTAATTTGCAATATGCCGCGCTGGCGTTTTACAAAAATATGGGGTACGCTATAGTTGAAAAATATGGTAAGCACCGGCCAAACCGAGTGAGTGTTTATCATGCTAAGGTTATTTAAGCTTACTGCGGGGACAAAAAGAGCGATTAAAGTTTATGAGCGCCCGGGCTTTACTACACGAAGGGATGTTTATTTTTATGTTTTGAAAAAATTATGAAGCTAAATGCATTTCCACTGCAGATATCAATTCCGAAACATCAAAGGGTTTGGGTACCACTTCATCGGCACATACTTGTTTAATGGTTTCCATTACTTTTAAATGGGTAGAGAAAACAATTACAGGTATGTGTTTTGTCGTGAGGTTTGCTTTTAATGTACGGCATATTTCTGTACCCTCGGGAGTAGGCTTAATTACGTCCAGTAATATGGCATCAGGTTTATATGCTTCAACATGCTCAAAAAGCCATTTTTGAGTATGAAAGGCTTTTACCTCATACCCTTCTTCCTTTAGTACATACGAAACCATTTCAAGGATACTTTCGTCATTTTCAATTACCAGGATTTTTTTCTTCATTTTGGAATAGTTGTTAAAACTAAACAAAATATTTATGTAAGAGAAATAAAAATTCCTTATAGTTATTTTTAACTAAATTATAATAGGTTGATTGCAACAATTCTTCATAAAAAAGCCTTTAACTTTCATTAAAGACTTCTTTTTATCAGGGGGCCTGGTGCCTATTCTGGAAGCAGGGATAGGGTAGATCGTTATCCGCAAGCCCGGCTCAATGATCTGCCTGCAAAACATTTAACCGTATATTTCGTTTAGAGTTACCAAAGGCTGCTGTACCTTAAATTAATTGCGGAAATTTGAACCCTTTCACCCTGACATTCCAGGTTAAGCCAACCCATAAAAAGTTTTCTTCGTTGAAATGGCTCTTATTAATATTATTAGTTGGCACCTGCGGGGTTGCGCACAGCCAGGTAATTGTTCCGGTTGAAACCCTTAAGGCGGATTCCCTGGGCGCTAAGGGAAAAAAGATCCCGCTACCGGAAGCAAACCTTAATAAGCAATTCGATTTTGGCGACCTCATCCGCTATATTCTCCACCCCCAAAAAAAGGAGGACGCGGCACATAAAGGTTCGGGAATAACGGTTGTTCCCAATATTGCAGCCAACCCTACCATTGGCGCCCAGGCGGGGATAAAAGCGGTAGCCGGCGTGAAATTAGGCGATGACCCAAATACACTATTATCAGTTGCTGCAACATCCGCTTCTATTACCACCAAAGGCATTATTTATTTTTATGTTAATCATAATATATTTACGCCCGGTAACAAGTGGAATATTCAGGGTAACCTGGTAGTTGCAAAATCGCTGACGCCCGACTTTGGTTTAGGCATAGGCCGTTATGGTGAAGGCGGCAGTGCTACAGACAAAGTGCTGGCCGACCCTACCCACACAGGGAATTCCATCCATTCGTACTATTTTAATGTCAGGGAAAAAGTTTATAAGGAAGTAGAGGAACATCTTTTTCTTGGGGCCGGAATGTCATTTGAGGTCAGGCGGGATATTACCCTCAAGGATACAGTTAACAATGCAACGCCCTTAAGTGTATATAATAACCGGCACGGATTCCCGCAGGACCATTACTCGGCAGACGGCTTTCTTTTCAATTTAGAATATATAACGCGCGATAACCCCAACCGTGCCTATAAAGGCATTTACTTTGATGCGGGGGTCCGCATTAATCAAACATGGATAGGCAGCACAAAAAATTCGGTACAATTTACTACCGATCTCAGGAAATATATTAGCTTATCTGATGCGAACCCGGAAACGATACTTGCCCTTTGGAACTGGGGCTCATACCTGGTGTACGGCTTCATACCTTTCCTTGAATTGCCCGGCACAGCGCGGGATGGCTCTTCCAGGAGCGGCAGGGGCTATACCTCGCAATATTTTAAAGGGACAGAATATAACGATACCGAAGCAGAGTTTCGCTTCCCGATACTGGCCAACAAATTTATCAGCGGGGTTGCTTTTGCAAGTATGCAAAGCGCTAACGACGAGCAGGGCACCAAACTTTTCCAGGTATTTCAGCCGGGCGGGGGCGCGGGGTTGCGTGTGTTGTTCAACAAAGCTACGCGCACCAACCTGGCGCTCGATTATGCCTGGGGCAAGTTTGGCAATAAAGGATTTTTCCTGAATTTAAATGAGTCTTTTTAGAGAGATGTAAAAAAAAAGCCTCAAATCTTCCGACTTGAGACTTTGAAAAGTAACTGAAAGTGGTTAGGTGTCCGACCTCTATTCAGGGAACTCAATACCTTCAAACATTTT
>CAISKH010000480.1 GCA_903885865.1 uncultured Mucilaginibacter sp. | reverse complement strand
TCTCTGGATAGTTTCAGGAAGAAAACTCCTGTTGAAAAAGAACACCTGCATTTGGATAAGCCTTATTATAGCTTGGGCGATACCCTCTGGATAAAGGCTTATGTGGTGAATGAGCGTAATGAGCTTTCAGCATTAAGCAAAATATTGCACATAGACCTGGTTAACGATAAAGGTGTGGTTAAAACCAATATTACCATGCCCATCACCAAGGGACTTGGCTGGGGGGCGGTCACGCTTACCGATAGTCTGCTGCAAGAGGGCAATTATCATATCCGTGCGTATACTAACCTGATGCGGAATTTCGGCAGCGAATACTTTTTTGATAAAGCTATCCTCATTGGCAATGCACTGCCGCCTGTTGTATCTCCCACATCTTCTGCCGGTAAAAAACCGGTTATCGCCAGTAATAACATACAGCCTGCCCCTGTTAAAAATGACCCTAATAAAATCAGCATCCAGTTTTTTCCTGAAGGCGGTGACCTGGTGAATGGGCTCAGTTCAAAAATAGGGTTTAAGGCAGTTGGGGACGACGGGTTAAGCCGGGAAATATCGGGCTACGTGGTTGACAGGTATAATAAACAAATAGTGGCATTCAAGTCTGAACATGCAGGCATGGGCACTTTCATGCTCAAGCCTGCCCCGGGTAATACTTACACCGCTGTTGTTAAGTTTAAAGGGAACGAGAAACGGATAGAAATTCCAAAGGTAAATGACAAGGGATTTATTCTTTCTGTTACCCAAAATGAAGATGATGTTATTGTAAATATTAATGCAAGCGCCGGCCTGCTTCAAAGCGGAACGATAGCCCTCGTTGGCCAGGCTAATAATACGGTTCAGTATGCCGCCTCAAAACCCCTTAACCGTACATCCTTTAATACGGTTATCCCGAAAGACCGTTTTCCTGAAGGCATAGTGCAGTTCACCTTATTTTCGCCCGACTTTCAGCCAGTTGCCGAGCGGCTGATATTTGTTCATCATCCCGACAGCCATTTGAAAGTTAATGTGGCTGCGGATAAACCCGATTATAAAAGGCGCGATAAAATACATCTTGACCTGGAGGTTACAGACCTGGACGGAAGGCCGGTAACCGGCGCTTTCTCGCTGGCGGTAACCGACGAAACAAAAGTACCTTACGAAGAAGTGAATGAAAAAACAATATTTTCGAACCTGTTGCTTAGCGCCGACCTTAAAGGTTATATTGAACAGCCTAATTATTATTTTACAGCTGATACAACCGGTAAAGCAACCCAGTTAGATAATCTGCTGCTTACCCAGGGCTGGCGCAGGTTTGTATGGAACGACATTATGTTGAACAAGATGCCCCCTCCTGCTTACCAGGTAGAAACAGGGGTGGGCATTAGCGGGCGCGTATTGGCCAGTGGAGGAAGACCCGCCGAAGGCGTCAAAGTTTTTTTATTGTTTGATATGGGCAGCGGGGTGCTTATTGACACGGTAACTAAAAGCGATGGGCGCTTTAGTTTCGGTAATTTTCCTTTCAGAAAGGGCGTAGGATATAACGTATCAGTAATGGACCCGAAAGGGGATAAAAACTTAAAAATACAAATAGATAAACCAAACAATGATTTGCCGGGCATTAATAATTTACCAGAAGAATACACGAATAACGATAATTTAATGAGCTACGTAGAAAATAGCCGCGCACGTTTTATCGAACTAAAAAAAGATGCCTGGTTAAATAAACCCGTAGAACTTAAAGAAGTGGATATACGGGAACTTGCTGTTAAAAACTCGTCCAGCCTGGCAGGGCCGGGCAATGCCGACCAGGTGCTAACTTTTGTTGATTTAATGAATTGTCAAACCGATCTTTCAAGATGCCTGGTGGGCCGCCTAACCGGTGTTCAATGGAGATCGGACACTTCCAAGTTTCTAACTATAAAAGGAGCCTTTGTGCCCTTTTGCCGCGGATTTGATGGGCCAATGACCATTGTTGTTGATGGTCAGGAACGGTCGGATGGCTTAGAAACTACTATGTCTGAAGATGTAGCCAGCGTTGAAGTATTACGGGGTGGTGGCGCCTCGGCCTTATATGGTATGCACGGCGCTAATGGTGTAATAGTTATTACTACTAAAAAAGGGGATATAGATTACGAAGCCTTTGAGTCGGAACACCGGCACCCGGGTGACGCAAAAGCAAAACAACAACGCGGGTTAATGAAATATTCTTTCGCGGGGTATGATATGAGGCGGGAGTTTTATTCACCCGATTATTTTAACCCGCAAACTAATACCCTGATACCCGACCTGCGTTCAACCGTTTACTGGAAACCCAGCATAATTACAAATAACCAGGGGAAAGCAGGCGTTGACTTTTTTAATGCCGATGGAAGCGGAAATTACCGGGTAATAGTAGAAGGGCTAGCCCCCGAAGGTAAATTGGGAAGGCAGGTATATCATTATACTGTTAAATAAGATCGTTACTCACCCCGATGCAGGAATCCTATGGAGGGGTAGAGCTTAGATCAAAATTCTTTATATGCACAACAACTGTTGTGCATATAAAGAATTTTTTAATTATTACCCCCCCTTTTTCATTATTGGAGTATTTAGTATAATAAT
>CAISKH010000479.1 GCA_903885865.1 uncultured Mucilaginibacter sp. | reverse complement strand
TGGTTTCTATTTTGATACCCGTACGTAACGAGCAAGAAAATATCTTAAACCTGCTTACATCTATAAGGCAACAGGATTATCAAAACCATGAAGTGATCCTGTTAGATGATGATTCAACCGACGCCACTTATGAAATTTGCTCGGCTTTTGCCTCCGCCAACTCCCGGTTCAGGATCGTGAAAGGAGAAAGCCTGCCGCGCGGCTGGCTGGGTAAAAACTATGCCTGCTATCAACTGGCGCAGGAAGCCCGGGGGAACTTCTTTCTATTTATTGATGCCGATGAACAAGTAAACGATGCTTTGATAAACAGCGCC
Source organism: uncultured Mucilaginibacter sp. (assembly GCA_903885865.1). Lineage (GTDB taxonomy): Bacteria > Bacteroidota > Bacteroidia > Sphingobacteriales > Sphingobacteriaceae > Mucilaginibacter. Next base: position 3,477 of record CAISKH010000479.1, on the reverse strand, counting down.
GTACACCGCATGTATATGCAAAAACTTGGTTTATTAAGTCTGTTTACCAACCAGCGCATGCTGACTTTCGGCGAAAAACTGGTGGTACCCATCATGCATTATATACTGCTTAATTTATTGCCCCTGCGTTTAATTTACCTGGTAAAAAACTATTCGGTTGCGGCGGCGAGCGGCCAGTTTATGTTGTTTGATGCTGAAATATACCGGCAAAACCAATGGCATGAGCAGGTTAGGCACCAGGTAAACGAAGATGTAGAAATAATGCGGTTGGTAAAAGCTGCGGCGTGCAACGGGGAGACTTTATTAGCCAACGGAATGATAAGCTGCCGCATGTACAGAAATTATTTAAGCGCGGTAAATGGCTTCAGCAAAAACTTCCTGGCTGCGTTTAATTATAATATTTTATGGCTCTTAATTTATATTATACTGGTAATTGCCGGGCCCATGCTGATCATGATGACGCTTGATTTTCATTTAATATTTTTCATGGCGGCTTTAATTATACTTACCCGCGTAATGATCTCGCTTTCAGTTGGTCAAAATGCCTGGTATAATGTAGTTTTACACCCCTTGCAAATGTTTAATCTTACGCTCATCGCTTTTTTAGCCATACAAAGGCATCTAACTAAAACTATTATTTGGAAAGGCCGAAAACTATGAGTAAATAATCAGCCGTTCAGACAAATAATCTGTAAATTTGCACCGCAATGGGATCATACCAGTTAAAGGTTACTATAGATAAGGATTCGGGCTTTTGCTTCGGGGTTATTTATGCTATTGATATGGCGGAAGATATCCTGGAAGCAGACGGCTACTTGTACTGCCTGGGCGATATTGTACATAATGACGAAGAAGTGGAACGCCTTAAAGCCAGTGGCCTGCGCATTATTGACCATGACGAACTGAAAAACCTGCATAACGAAAAAGTGCTGATCCGTGCACATGGCGAGGCCCCCGATACTTACCGCACGGCATTAGAAAATAATATAACGCTGATAGATGCCTCATGCCCCGTGGTGTTAAAACTGCAAAACCGCATCAAAACTTCATACGACGCGAAAGAAAAGATATTAATTTTTGGCAAGCACGGCCATGCCGAGGTTGTGGGTTTAGAGGGGCAGACCAATGGTGAGGCCCTGGTTTTCCAGGATATTGCCGAGCTGGATAATGTGGAGCTGCCGCGAAACATTACGCTGTACAGCCAGACCACCAAAAGCATGGAAAAGTTTTACCATATAAAGGAAGAACTTACCGCGCGCGGCTATGAGCTGAATGCCAATGATACCATTTGCCGCCAGGTATCAAACCGGGATAAGGACCTGCCCGCTTTTGTAAGTAATTTTGATAAAATTGTGTTTGTATCCGGTGTGAAATCATCAAACGGCAAGGTTTTATATGAAGTTTGCCGCAAGCATAACCCCAATACTTATTTTGTTTCGTCGGTTAGCGAATTGCAACCGTCAATGTTCGCGCCCGGCGATAGGGTAGGCATAGCCGGCGCCACTTCTACACCTATGTGGTTGATGGAAGATGTGAAGGCAGAGTTGGAACGATACTAACCCCCCCGACCCCCTAAAGGGGGAGTAATAAAGGTTTGTTTAATTTATTTGTAATAAATTCCCCCTTCAGGGGATTAGGGGGTTTTTTCTTTTATTTTTGCACACTTAATTATGGCTAAAAAAGGCATTCTATTAGTTAACCTGGGCACACCCGATAGTCCCAGCACTGCCCATGTACGCAAATACCTGAACGAGTTTTTAATGGACCCCCGGGTTATTGATGTAAACCCGGTACTGCGCACTTTTTTGGTAAAAGGCATTATTGTGCCTTTCAGATCGCCAAAATCGGCAAAACTGTATCAAAAAATATGGAGCGATGAAACCGGATCACCCCTATTATATTATAGCATTTTACAGCATAAATTATTGCAGGAGCGTTTGGGCGATGAATACCAGGTAGAGCTTGCCATGCGTTACCAGAGCCCCACTATTGAGGCGGCACTGGAACGATTAAAGGCAAATTTGGTTAGTGATATTAAAGTGATCCCGCTATTCCCGCAATACGCGTCGGCAAGTACAGGCTCTGTGCATGATAAGGTGATGGAATTGGTAAAACAATGGCAAACCATACCGCATATTTCTTTTATCAATTCATTTCATAATAATGAACTGATGATAGAAACCTTTGCCAATAACGCCTTCAAGTATCAGCCTGAAACTTACGATCATATATTATTCAGCTTTCATGGCCTGCCGCAGCGGCAAATAATAAAATGCGACCATACCCACAACTATTGCCTTAAAGTTGAGGGCTGCTGCAATACGCTTAACAATACCAATAAGTTTTGCTATTCGGCACAATCATATGATACGGCGCGTTTAATTGCCGAAAAAATGGGTCTGCCGAAAGAAAAATATACAGTTTGTTTCCAGTCGCGTTTGGGTAATGACCCCTGGGTACAGCCCTATACCAGTAAAGTAGTAGCTAAATTAGCCGTCGAAGGCAAGAAACGACTGCTGGTATTTTGCCCTGCTTTTGTTGCCGATTGCCTCGAAACCGTTTATGAAGTTACCGAAGAATATGGCGGCGAGTTCCGGGCTTTAGGCGGCGAGCATGTACAATTAGTAGAAAGTTTGAATGATTCGCCTTTATGGATAGATGCCTTGGAAGGAATGGCGCGTGGGTTGTTTTAGTTTCAGTGGCAGGTTTTAGTGGCAGTACAGTTACTGCCACTAAAACCTGCCACTGAAAACTTAATCCCTTTTCTCCACCCTATCATAAAACCCGCCAAACGCATTCATCCTTACGGCATCTTCCTTCAAAAATTCTCCCGGAAAGCCCAGGTCGATGACGCTTACTTTATCCAGTTTTTCTAAATGTTCCTTGCTTAAGGTAACATCAATGGTTTTCAAGTTATCCTCCAGCTGGCTCACTTTTGTTGCCCCAACTATCGGGATAGAAGAAAATCCCTGGCTCCTAACCCATTGCAGCGCCACATGGCTTGCCGATACACCCAGTTCATCGGCAATAGCTACAACGGTTTTGGCAATATTTACACTAAGCTCATCGCGTCGTTTGCTTTCGGGTTTTATGCGCCCCTGTTCGCCGCGCAGGTATTTACCGCTCAACACGCCGCCGCCCATAGGAGCCCAGGGTGTAACCGTCATGCCGAAATGTTTGGCCATGGGTATCAGGTCGCGCTCGGGTGTGCGTTGCAGCAAGCTGTATTCCACTTGCAAAGCGATGAACTGGCTCCAGCCCATCAACTCGGCCATAGTATTCCCTTTGGCAACCATCCATGCCGGGGTATCGCTTATGGCCGCATAGTTCACTTTTCCCTGGCGTATCAGGTCGTCTAATCCGCGCATTACCTCGTCAATAGGGGTTAGGTCATCCCAAATATGCAGGTACAGGATATCAATAAAATCGGTTTTTAAACGTTTCAGGCTTTCCTCCACGCTGCGCATCATATTTTTG
>CAISKH010000478.1 GCA_903885865.1 uncultured Mucilaginibacter sp. | reverse complement strand
CGGTAATAATGGTTATTGAAAAAGATGGCAGCATGAGTAATTTACAGGTAATACACGGCATTTCTGACAAACAGGACGAACAGATATTAAACGTGGTAAAGAAACTTAACAAATGGAAACCCGGTATGTTACAGGGAAAACCGGTACGTGTGCTCTGCGCTGTGCCTATCAATTTTAAAATGAAACAATCCTGATACCTTCCATTAAGCTAATTGAATTTTATTACCTTCCTTCCCGTTCTAATTCTGATAGAATTAGCATATTTATATTTCCAATATAAACCAAAATATGAAACCTAAAAAGCCCTCAACCGCAGCTTCGGCTACAGGTAATAAATCACGACGTACCTTTATTAAAAACAGCGCGACGCTGGCGGCCATAGCCGCCGCAGGGCCCCTTGTAAATATTTCGCCGCTTTTCGCGGCTAAAAGGGCGGGCAAAGACATGATCAATGCCCTGCAAGTAGGCGCTAACTCGTTTGTGGAGGAAGGTGTTGAGAATGTGCTCGAAATTTTGCAGAAACGCGGTTCGGTAAACACTGTTTTTTTAAATACATTCACTTATGGTACCGGGTTGGCCAGCAGGCAGGTTCCGGGTCAATCCTATCCGGATCACGGCCCGCAGGAACCCGATAAGAATTTTCACGGTGGTAACTATGCCATACCGCATCCGCAGTATTATAAAAACACGGTGCTTAAAGATACCACCGCCAAAGAATATGGCAACCGCGATATTGTTGCCGAAGTAGTAGCGGCATCGCATAAACGGGGCATGAAAGTGTTTGCCACCATCGAAGATCAATGGCGCAATGATGTACCCGGGATTGATGAATGCCGGGAAATAGACCTGATGGGCCGCAAAGCCGGAACATTATGCCTGTTCAATCCCAACGTTCGGTCGTTTTGGACCGACCTGGCAACCGATACCTGCGCATCGTACAACGTTGACGGCATTGTGGTATTTAACGAACGCAATGGCCCGCTGCTGAACGCGTTGGGGGCAAGCCATTTGGTTACTAATATCGACCCATCAAAGGCTACCTGTTTTTGCGAATATCACCAGCAGGAGGCCAAAAAATACAATATCAATTTTGACCGTGCAAAAGAGGGTTACCATAAACTGGATGACTTTGTAAAAGCCGCGTTAAAGGGTCAAAGGCCGGGCGATGGCTATTATGTGGAGTTTCAGCGCATTATGCTTGAATACCCCGAAATTGTTGCCTGGGATAAATTATTCGACATTGGCAAGCACCAGATTGTTGACGATGTGTACAAAGCGGTAAAAGCATTAGGCAAAAAACAATTGGTGGGCCTACATATTGAGCATGTAAACTCGTTTAACCCATTCTTCCGTGCCTCGCGCGATTATGAGAACCTGGCCCAGCGGGTAGATTTTTTAAAAGTAGTAATGTACAACAACGTCGGCGGCGAACGGTATGCCAAATTTATCCATAATATGGCCTCAACTATTTTCAGGGACGTACCACCCGAGGAATTAATGCGCTTTAATAACCACCTGTTGGGTTATAGTGATAAAGAGGCTCAATTGGATAAATTGGGGGCAACCGGCCTTTCTGCCGACTATGTGTACCGCGAAACGCAGCGGGCAATAGCAGGTGTAAAAGGTAAATGCCCTGTTTTACCGGGTATTGATGTTGGGCTGCCTACCGGTAAAAACAATCATAAACAAACACCACAGGATGTTTATGATGCCACATCAGCAGCATACAGGGCGGGTGCAAATGGGGTTATCCTATCCCGCAAATACTCCGAAATGAACCTTGACCTGATAGATGCCGCCGGGCGCGCTATCCGCGATGCCATGAAAGGATAAATGATATGAAAGAAGAATCAAAAAACGATATATCAAGACGAAAGTTTGTACAGGCAGGCGGCATGATTGCGGCAACGGCTATAATCCCCAAAGAAATAAACAAGACGATTGATAAGGCTGACGAATTAGCCCCTAAAGGAGAAGAAGATTATTTGCAATATATTGACCCCTTAATTGGCAATATAGCGCCGTTGCTAAATACCAACCGCCCGGTGGTGCACCTGCCTAACCAAATGGTGAGGACGTTCCCGCGGCGGCAGGATTATACCGACGACCAGATAACGGGTTTTCCCTTATTAGCGTTAAATATTATTACGCCTCAGGTAATTTTCTCCTTAAAGCCGGCAAAAGGAACAATAACCGACGAGTCCTGGAACGGGCGCATGACTTATGACCATGACCTGGAAATAACCCGCCCCTGGTATTATTCAACCGTATTAATTGATGAGGATATACGGATAGAACATACGGTTGGCAAAATCGGAGGTATTTATCGTTTTCACTTTCCAAACGGTGTTAAAAAGAATATCCTGTTAAACCATTGCTATGAGAACGGAAGTTTCACTATAACTGATGGCAATAAAGTAACTGGTACAGAGTTTGTTATCGATGCTATCCATCAGCAAAAGGGCAAAGCCTTTATGTACGGCGTTTTTTCGGGGAAACCAGTAAGCGGGAAATCAGAAAGTGAAAAAGACTGGGGGAAATATAACGCGGGCGGGCCGAAACCTAAACCCCGCGTAATGAACGGCGAGAAAGTTTGTATGAGTTATGCCGAAGGCGATCTTTCGGTTATAGTGTTCAGGTACGCGGTTTCATTTATCAGTGAAGAACAGGCAAAAAAGAATTACTCTGATGAGTTGTCGGTCACTACGTTCGATGAAATGGCGAACAAAGGTAAAGCAACGTGGAAAAAAGTTATCGGCCAGATAAAGGTAGAGGGCGGAACAGTTGGTCAAAAACGCACTTTTTATACAGCATTATACCGCTGCTATGCCCGTATGATGAATATTACCGAAGACAGCAAATATTTCAGCGCGTATGACGGGCAGGTACACGAAGATAAGCGTCCGTTTTATACCGATGATTATACCTGGGGCAATTTTATAGCGCTTCACCCCTTGCGCATGATACTCGACCCGGTAAAGGCGGGCGATATGGTACAAGCCTACGTTACCATGTACAAACAAAGCGGTTGGGTGCCCGAGTACCCAAAAACCTTTGGCGACCGTGAGGGGATGTTTGGTTTTCATTCGTCGGTATTGTTTTTGGATGCTTACCGCAAGGGAATTAGAAATTTTGATGTAAATAAGGCGCTGGAGGGCATGATAAAGAGCGCTGAGCAGGCAACCATGCTTCCATCAAGAAACGGCCCTAAAGGCGCGCTGGAGGACTTTTATTACGAACATGGTTACTACCCTGCCCTGCATCCCGGCGAGGCGGAGACGGACCCCGGCGCTCTATCAAAGCATAGCCAGCGTTCGGCGGTAGCCGTAACATTAGTTCATAGCTATGATGCCTGGGCCCTGAGCGAATTGGCTAAAGAGTTGGGCAACGCGCCGGTTCATGCCAAATACGCGCCCTGGGCAAATAATTATAAAAACTTATGGAACAGTGACGCGCAATTGTTTTTACCAAAAGACAATAAAGGCAACTGGATAAACATAGACCCCAAAGTTGAAGGCGGCGCTTATTATAACGAAAACAACGG